>CADAPR010000165.1 GCA_902789785.1 uncultured Lachnospiraceae bacterium | reverse complement strand
AGGAGCCCAAATATTTCTCCGTCTCCTATCTCAAAATCTATTCCCGACAGAACCGTCTTTCCTGAAAAACTTTTGTAAACATCATTACAACGTATCATTCCCGACCTCCTTTATAAATCTTAGGCACAAGATACCAAGGAAATCGGGAATGTTCAATAGCTCATTACGCAAGATGAAGTTACAATTTCTTCTCCATCAAATCAAACTTACCCTTGCGCCAGCTTGCATATCCTCTGGACTCATATCCATTATGTAAATATAATCTTTGTGCAAAAGGATTCTCCGTAAAAGTGTCAAACCTGACGGATTGATATCCCATCGCTTTGATCTGCTCTTCAACATGATATAAGACCGTCTTTCCTATACCTTGATTCTGAAAAACCGGAGATACGCAAAACCTATGCAATATATATGAGGTTTTCTCATCATATCTCCATTGCCCATTCATGATAAAAACATTTTGTACTTTAATGTTTTACACCTAGTTTCTTTTTTTTCTATAATTTTGCTAGTTGAAATCCCATTGCAGTAGCAACAATCTCGGCCTTTTCTTTTCCAACAAGCATTTCCAGTAAGGAAATAGCAACCAGCGGAGCTGTTTCAGGACAAAAACTTGTTATAATGTTTTTATCTATCACAACACTTTGGTCAGGAATCACCTCAGCTCCAAACTCAACCAGCTGCTTCTGTCTTCTGCCATCTCCCAAATGATATGTTGTAGCTTTTCTTCCCTTAAGCACTCCACTTACGCCAATCGGAAGCGCCCCAACACATATAGAAGCTATATATTTATGAGCACTGTTAAATTCTCGTATGAGATTTAAAAAGCTTTCACTATAAGCTTCCTCATAAAATCCGAATTCCTCAAATCCACCGGGGATTGCCAGTGCATCATACTCTGAGATGTTTATCTCTTCATATATCTTATCAACCAAAATTGGAATTCCAAACGCAGAGATAACAGTTTTTGAGAAACCTGCTGTAATTACTTCAATTCCCATACCGTAGTCATTTCTTGCCCATCCCATCACATCAACAAATGGTGCAAACTCCATAGTTTCAAATCCTTTACAACAAAACAGCAACACCTTCACGCGTTTCCTCCAATCATTTATCGAGACAAACTGCCGATTTATTCAACGCTATTATTAACTTCTGAATTATCGTTCAAATTAATTTGCATCCACCCATGCTATAAACATATTCAAGCTCTACGTTATCCCTGAAGACCGCAAGCGTGTTATATACCGACATCTTCTTTTGTGATATCCTTTAGGACATCACCGCTAACTGACCCGGCCGCGCAGTTTGCTATATCGAGCATTCGCTGCTGGATCGCCTTTCTGATACCTATCCTTGCTCTGTAAAGAGAAACTGTACAAAAAAGAATGCTGGATATCAGAAGAATGCACTCTACCATCCCCGTAATATTCAGATAAGCTTATACCTCATATCCGTATATCTGTGTTCCTTGTCTTCAAATCCCAGTTTCTTGTATATGGGATAGCCTTCCTTTGTCGCGCTAAGATCTATTCTTCCAAGCTCGCGATCTCTTGCGCAGTCAACAAGATTCTTCATCAGAGTCGAACATAATCCCTTTCCTCTGTATTCAGGCATCGTGTAGACGCTTAAGACTTCCCCATACAGACCGTTTAAAAGAATGGAGTTTGCCGGCATCTCGATTATATGAAGATACGCAACGGAAACGATCCTATCATCATCTCTGGCTACAAAAGCGACCAGTTCCGTATTAAGCTTTCTTTCAAAATAATCCGGCAGCTGCTTTTCCATGCTCTCCTTTTCTATATCCGAAACAGATCCGAAGTCATCTGCCATATATGCGATCCTCATACGGATCAGCTCATTAATGTCATTTTTATCAGCTGTATCAAATACTATGCTCATTATATTTTCTCCATACTCATGCTTGCATTGCTGTATTTTGGATCACCTGTAACTTCACATTTAAACCACGAGGCAGGTCTGTACATTTTCGCACTTTCCTCATCAGGGAATTCAACCTCGGCTATCACCCTTCCTTCAAACATGTCTTCAAATACATCAAGCTCTATCTTTACTTCCTTATCTTTGATCTTTTGTTTGAGCATATCATGATCGTTAAGATAATCTACAGAATAAGCATCTTCATTCAAAGGTATCAGATATCTTTTCTTTTTTATAACATTTCCTTCAGCCTTAGCTAAAAGGTGCTCATAGGATGCTTTATCAAGCGGCATATTATACTCAACCTGACCTATCTCACCCTCATTTTGAGAATGTGCTCCCTTATAGGTCATGTAATAGATATCATCCTCTCTTCTTACACGGATCGCAGGATGAACATTCAGATATGCCTGCTCTATCATGTGAAAACTATAAACTGATAGATCCTCTGGAAGTACGCTAACAAGAAATTTCTTTTCTATCTCAACACCCATTGATATTCTCCTAACTTACAATCATTTAATATCATATCTTTTGTGATAATGCTAACGGCGCCTGTCCTTTCCTGTCTCTTTATAGTAGCGCTCCTTGTCTGCATACATCATCTGTTCAGCAGCCTTGATAATATCATATATATTTTTTTCTTCTCCTATATCATAACCGAAAGAAGCAATTCTGTCATTTTCCCTAAGAACTTCTCCAAGTCTTTTCACTATCTTTGTGAATGAGTCAGAATCTACGTCTTTGACAATGCATACGAACTCATCTCCGCTTATCCTGAATACAGTTCCTTCAGGTACAGTTTCCTTAAGAAGATTAGCCACCTTCTGTATCAGCTTATCACCTGCTTCATGTCCTTTACTGTCATTCACAGCTTTAAGAGAGTTCACGTCCGCAAAAGCAACACCAACCAGTTTTTCATCGATGCAGCTGTCGATGACTATCTGATAAGCCCTTCTATTCTTTAAACCGGTCAGCATGTCGTTTTCCGATATCTCACTGTACATTCTTGCATCAGCCACCGCTTCTGCGATTATCTTGGATTCAAGTACCGCATATACGACATTCATTGAAATCGCAGCCCCGAGATATCCAAATCCCTCGTTGGTATCTAAATGGAGCATTATCGTTGCTATAAGGGGAACTGCAACGATCAATACAACAAAGAACCTGCTCCTTATCCTGAAAGATCTGTACTTGAATATATAGAATACGCACATGATCAAAAAGCTGACAGCGCTAAGTGTTCCGCTGTATACGTGCCAGGGACCGCGAGTATAGTACCCGTCTGATATAGTAAAGAGTTTCTTGCATATCGTGCCTATCGTATAAAACATAATTTCTATAAAGCACAGTACTGTTACGACATATGCCATTTTCTTGGTGATATGTCTTACGCTTTCTTCAACCAGATAATATATATAATACGCATATGTGATCGTTAGCAGATCGATCATAATGTATCCTGCAAAGTTTAACAGCAAGTTTAATAATGACAGATTCTCATTGCCGTCAAAAACACATATAAAAATCTCTGTTACCAGCCCTACAAATACAAACCACATGCAGATACGAAAAAGTCTTGTTGGTTTAAGTACTTCCTTGGGGACCTCATACAGTCCTATGATAATGACGATTATAAACAGGGCCGCCACAAAATCTGTCGCTATGAGAATGGTATTCATATAAACCTCTTAATTTAGATCATCTGATGATATAACATTTTTATTTCATTCTACTGGAAACGGCGGTTTTCATCAACTTTGGATTTATTACTTCTATTCCCCGGTGACTATTATGAAAGCATAAAAAAAGGATCCAAGTTATCCTTGAATCCTTAAGCAGGATACGGGAGTCGAACCCGCCTATCCAGCTTGGGAAGCTGGCGCCCTACCGATAGACTAATCCTGCACTGTGTGTGATGATGATCACTTATAGAAGTATATCATCTATCACACATTTTCTCAAGCTCACAAAATTTACCATATCGTAAAGAAATATCCCGCAAGCGGTGAGAGCACTATCATTATCACCGAGAACGTAAATGATGATATCGATATGAGCGTTGCTCTCTGCTGTGAAGGGAACATATCCTGAAGCTTTGCATCCGTTCTTATCTGAAGCGCATCATCAGCCATCGCGGCTATGAAGCCTCCAAGTACCATGAATATGACACTTGCTGTATGTTCCATGAGCACTCCCGATAAGACACCGAATGTGCATACAACAAATATCTTTGCATATTTTACATTTTTTGCCTTAAGTATCAGTTTTGCGCCTATGACGCCGCCTATCTGCATAACAAACAGGGCAAGTCCCAAAAGTCTATTCGATATGCCTGCAGTATTTAGTTTGCTCTGGAGGAAGAATAAAAGAAGTATGTCTATCGCTCCCACAAACGAATTTGCAAACATAAGCTTTGTGGCCTTGCGGTTATCAATAAGAAATCTTATGCTCTCGCCAAAGTATCCGCCCATCTTTTTCATAACCGTTTTAAGCACCATTGGGTTATCGACTTCATTCTTTTGATCCTTGAATCTCTTACCTGTCGCATCAACTTCCACCAGTGTAAATGTGATCAGAAGCGTTACAAAGCAGGTCGCCGCGCTGATAAGATATGATATTCTGTATCCCAGAAGCAGAGCGATCCCGGCACACATCGTGGATATTCCGGTAGCGACTCTGTATATTATCGACTGATTTGAGAAGTATCTCTCATATCTTTTTTCCTCTCCGACAGTCTTTAATGAATCATATGCAAGCGCATCAGCTGAACCCGATGCAAAGTTATAGGCAAGCGCATGTCCGGCTATAGACATGCAGACCATTGCAAATCCCCTAGAAAACGCCATCACTATATCTGCAATGACTCCGCACAGATTGCTCACGATCAGCATCTTCTTTCTTCCGTAAACATCGGCCAGTACACCGGATGGTATCTCAAATATAAGGCTCGTGATATGAAATATCGTTTCGGCAAATCCGATCTGAACAAGTGAAAAGCCTCTGGATGCAAGTATCGCCACCCATGCTCCGGTGATCGAAAGATTTCCGAGTACCGAAGTTATATATAAAGTATTTATCTGTTTCTTGATTCTGAACATAAAAAAACCTCCTTTAACATGTCTGCGATAGATCGCTGTTTCAACATGATTAAGGAGATAATGCGTTGCCTTAAGTCAAGCATTCCAGAACAGCTCAAGTTCTCTAAATACTGTATCGATGCTCACTCTCTTTATGTTCTTCCATTCCCTTGGAAACAGTTGTCTGTACGAACTGTAGCCGAAACGATAGTCAAGAAGAGCTACTATTCCGGTATCCTCATGCGTCCTTATCACGCGTCCTGCAGCCTGAAGGACCTTGTTAAATCCCGGATATATGTATGCATATTTCATGCCTTCACCGTCTATGTCATCGAAATACTTCTTTATAAGCTCATTCTCTTCACAGACCATGGGTATACCTGTCCCTACTATTATCGATCCTATAAGGCTGTCACCCTGCAGATCTATGCCTTCGGAAAATATTCCGCCCAGTACGCAGAATCCCAAAAGACTGCTCTTT
>CADAPR010000164.1 GCA_902789785.1 uncultured Lachnospiraceae bacterium | reverse complement strand
TGAAAAACTGCCTGACATGGCATTTACAAATATAACCGGAGGAGAGCCTTTTATCAGAAAGGACATCTCCGATATCGTTGAACTGCTCTATAAGAAGACTCCCAGGATAGTCATATCTACCAACGGGTATTTCACAGACAGGATAATAGAACTATGTGAAAAATATCCGCAGATTGGTATACGTATAAGCATTGAAGGTTTAGAAGAGACCAATAATGCGATAAGAGGACTGCCTGACGGTTTTAACAGAGGATACGGCACACTCAAGAAACTGGTCGATATGGGACACGGTGATGTAGGATTTGGCATGACTGTCCAGGATATGAACTGCAAGGATCTTGTTCCGCTTTACGAGATGGCTAATGAACTTGGGATGGAGTTTGCAACAGCCACACTTCATAATTCGTTCTATTTCAGAAAGACGGACAACAAGATAGATGACAAGCTCATGGTTGCCAAGCCAAAGAAATGGGCAAGAGGTTATTTCAACCATGGTCTTATCAATTATATATACGATCAGCCAAGATTGCTCCCGTGCGAGATGGGAACGAACGGCTTCTTCCTTGATCCGTTTGGAAATGTTTTACCATGTAACGGAAGCTGTGAGAAGATGATCATGGGTAATCTTCATGACAGTTCCTGGAATGAGATATGGTTTGGAGAACAGGCAGCTAAGGTAAGGGATCAGGTTAAGCACTGCGAGAAGAACTGCTGGATGATAGGCTCGGCATCTCCTGCAATGAAGCAGCGTATATGGGTTCCAGGCTGGTGGGTATTAAAGCATAAGTTCTTAAAGGGCGGAAAGTATTCCCTGTCCGAGAATAAGTTTATTGATGAAAAATTATAAGAGTAAAACAATCACATATGTACTTGAAGGCGTTATGGCATTTGCTACAGCGATAGCCATCGCAATGGTCAGTGATTACGGTATCACAGGTATCGAATTGATGATACCCTGTGTTTTTGCGCTCTGTTTTATCTTATATAACAAGATAGGCGAACTGTTTACCGGTGAATATAAAGCTAAAGCCATATTAGATCTTAAGTTTACATGCTCACTTGGTGTGATCATGGCCATAGCCTATGTGGTCGGCAGCAAGATCGATCTTGATGAAAGAGTATTCAATCCGTTTGGTGCAGTCGATGTTATATATATCCTGTTTCTGATACCATTCTTTGTTTCTATTCTTCACATTGTTTTTTTTTCGGCAGACGAAGGAAGGCTGAAGAACGATAATACTGATCCGGATAGTTCTACATCTGTTAGGATATGGCCTAAAGCGGCCGTTTATTCTTTGGTGATGCTTATCTGCTGGCTGCCATATTATCTAACGTATTTCCCCGGCGGGATAGGAAATGATGATTTTGAATGCGCTAAGATGTGCCTTGGCAAGATCCCGTGGACCAATCATCATCCCGTTTTCTTTACGGCAATCCTGAATATATTCATAAAACTATTAGGAGGGACAGATCTTACAGCAGCATTTGGCGTGATGGCATTTTGCCAGATGTTTTTGCTTTCTATAGTTTTATCACTTGTACTCTTATGGCTTGAATACAGACATGCAAAAAGAGGATTTATATACATTTCTCTGGGATTTTTTGCATTGCATCCTATTGTAGCTATGTATTCAATATACATAACAAAAGATGTTCTGTTTGCATGCATTGTTGTTTTGCTGACATTACTGCTACTTGATATATGTAAGGCAATAAATGATAATGATTATCATTTAAAACACAGATCAGTCTGGATCATACTCGCTGTTCTATCAATTCTTACTATCATCTCAAGAAATAACGGCATATTTATGATATGTGCGCTTGCGGTATGCATGTTCACATTACTTAAGCAGTACCGCAAACAGATACTTATTGCGTTTATTATCGTTTTTGTGTTAAACGGTCTGTATAAACATGCCATTTGGCCTGCAATGGGCATTGAAAAGCAGTCATTTGTTGAATCTGCATCTATTCCTCTTACTCAGATCGCATATACGATCTATACAGATGGCGATATTAATGCTGATGATAAGGAATATCTAGAGAGCATTATGCCTTTTGAAGATGTTAAGAGGGAGTTTTCTCCAGGATATGTTGACACGTACAAGTTTTCTGGATCATTTAATTCAGAAATCATAGATAATGATCCTGCAAGGCTCATAAAGACATGGGCAAGCCTTTTAACTGATAATTTTGGAAGATTCGTTGAAGCATATCTTTTTGAAACATGCGGATACTGGCATTACGGTATAAGCAATACGGTAGCTACCGAGGGAGTTCAGTTAAATGATCTTGGGATAGTGGGAATAGATGTCATAGAGATAGTTTCTGGTCATTCTATGCAGGGAATCTTAACTAAACTGGTCTTGATTGCTCGCAAATTGCCCATGCTTTGCCTGCTCAGTCAGATGGCAGTGGAATTTTTAGCAGTTATTCTTGTCACTGGACAGTACATCAGAAGAAAGAAGATTATTTATGTCGTTGCAATGATACCGTTTATAGCATTATGGATATCAATAATGATAGCAACTCCCGCCTACTGCCTTTTTAGGTATATGTGCCCTGTATTCTTTTTATGGCCGGTGTTAGTCAGAGAGTTTATGGAAACATGAGTGGTTTGACACGTGACACGTTACGGGATATAATCATTATATGATAAAGTCATTTTCACACAAAGGATTAAAAGAGTTTTACGAAACCGGCTCAAAAAAAGGAATACAGCCGGATCATGCTTCAAAACTCTCAAGGATGTTAGACAGACTTGATGCAAGCACAAATCCGCTGGATATGAATCTGCCGGGATACAGACTTCATCCATTAAAAGGTGATATGCATGATATGTGGTCTGTCACTGTAAGTGGCAACTGGAGAATGACTTTCTACTTTGAAGGACAGGATGCTTATCTTGTTGATTATATGGATTATCACTGAGGAGGTGATATATAATGGATAGAAAACCGACTCATCCGGGAACAGTTTTTTTGGAAGATGTAATGAAACCCTTAAATCTTACTGTTACCGATGCTGCCCGCATGCTTGGAGTGAGCAGAAAGACTTTATCTGAATTTGTAAATGAAAAGGCATCTTTAAGTCCGGAGATGGCATTAAGAATAAGCAAGGCAACAAACACATCTGTTGAGAGCTGGATGAATATGCAGCAGAAACTCACTTTGTGGAGTGCACGTAAGCATGAACCTAAGAATGTCATTCCGTTTCCGGTTAATATTGCTAAGGAAGGATGAAACAAAAGATATAGATGGACAAGATAGCGATTTTAATACCCTGCTATAACGAAGAAAAGACCATAGCAAAGGTTGTTGGCGATGCCAAGGCGGCATTGCCTGAGGCGGTCATATATGTTTATGATAATAACTCTACCGATAAGACGGTAGAACTTGCAGGTCAGGCGGGAGCAGTCATAAGACATGAATATATGCAGGGCAAGGGCAATGTAATACGCCGTATGTTCAGAGAGATAGATGCTAAATGCTATATAATGGTTGACGGTGATGACACCTATCCTATGGAGTATGCTCGCGAGATGTGTGACAAGGTTTTAAAGCACAACGCAGATATGGTTGTAGGAGACAGGCTTTCGAGCACATATTTTACAGAGAATAAGCGTCCTTTTCACAACTTTGGAAACAGCCTGGTAAGAAAGAGTATCAATCAGCTCTTTGAGTGTGATATCAAGGATATAATGACCGGATTCAGAGCTTTCAGTTATCAGTTTGTCAAGACATTCCCTGTTCTTTCCAAGGGTTTTGAGATAGAGACTGAGATGACGATCCATGCTGTAAGCAACAACATGCAGGTTGAGAATGTTATTGTTGAATACAGAGACAGACCTGAAGGTAGTGAATCCAAGCTCAATACATATTCTGACGGCATGAAAGTCATATTTACGATAATCAGACTGTTCAGAGAATATAAGCCGTTTCGATTCTTTGCACTGCTGTCGTTTATCTTGATGGCAATAGCTGTCGGTTTCTTTGTACCGGTATTTATCGATTATATCAATACAGGGCTTGTAGCAAAGTTCCCTACTCTTATTGTGTGTGGATTTGTGGGACTTGCTGCGGTCCAGTCATTCTTTGCCGGAATGATACTTCAAAACATTGCTCAAAAGAACAGAAAAGATTATGAGATGGATCTAATAAAACTTGCGATAAGGAGTAAAGACTGATGAAAATAGCAGTAGCAGGAACAGGTTATGTAGGACTGGTGGCAGGAGT
>CADAPR010000163.1 GCA_902789785.1 uncultured Lachnospiraceae bacterium | reverse complement strand
TAGTCAGTGTGCCGGTTGAATTTGTTGAAAAGGCTATAGCATATCTTAAGGAAATGGGATATCAAAAAATCGGGATTGACGGAGCGTCAAAAGGAAGCGAGATGGCTCTTATAGCAGGTTCAATGTTTGATGAGATAAGCTGTGTGATAGCAAGAGTTCCATCATATTTTGTGAGTGAGGGATTATCGGGAAAAGGAAAAAACAGAGGGCCTTCAAATACTTCATGCTGGAGCTATAAAGGAAAGGATCTGGCATATGCTCCTTACAGATCAAGGACTATAAATGTTCTTGATATCTTAAAGCAGGAAAAGGAACTGAAGCTTTTAAACATAAATAAAGACAAGGATGTGACACCGGAAACGATTATACCGGTCGAGAAGATAAACGGTCCTGTATTGCTCATATCCTCTAAATGTGATGAAGTATGGCCTTCATATGACAGCGCCATGTTTATCGAAGATAAGCTTAAGTCTGCTTCGTTTGAATATGAGCATAAGCATGTTGCATTCGAAAATATGAGTCATGCTGCTATCGCTCACCTTCCGTGGATATATAAACTGGCATTCAAGTCCGAAAGAGATCATCCCAGGGAATGCGAGAAAGACAGAGAGATGATGAAGCGTCAGTTGATCTCATGGATTAATGATGTATGGAAATGAATGTATGCGATCGATATGATAAGGCTTAAACAGTAGCACTGGCAGGGGGATATGTAAAATGGCAAAACAGAACATATATGATAACGATAAATTCTATGAATATTTCAAGGATCAGAGGATGAATGATATCAATTTCAATGATGTCATAGAGACTCCGATAATCACTGGCATGATGCCGGATCTTAAAGATAAAAGAATTCTGGATATCGGATGCGGAATGGGACAGCATGCGATCCAGTATGCAAATAGCGGTGCCTTGTCGGTTCTAGGGATCGATATTTCCGAAAAGATGTTAGGATATGCCAGAGAGAATAACTCAGCCCCAAATATCACCTATCGTCAGATGGCTTTTGAGGATCTTGACAGGTTAAACGAAAGATTTGATGTTATCACAAGCTCGCTGGCATTTGATTATGTCGAAGACTTTTCAAAGCTAATGAAAGTGATATATGGCCTGTTGGATAAGAACGGAGTCTGCGTTTTTTCGATGTCTCATCCTATTGCTACTGCATATGACGGTGTCTATGACAGATATACAAGAACGGCTGAAGGAGAAAGACTGTATGCCAATCTTCACAATTACGGGATAGAAGGTGTAAGGCATATCCACTGGATAGTGGATGACTATGAAGTGTATCACAGGAAGCTCTCAACACTGATAAATGATATAGCGGGGGCAGGATTTACTATTGAAGAATGCCAGGAATCAAAGCTTGCCGATAAGATGATAAAGGAGCATCCTGATGTATTCGGCGGTGTGATCCACCAGCCGGATTTCATATTTTTCAGATGCAGAAAGTGACATGTTTTTTAGAGAATAAAAACTGTATAACAGATATAAATTGCCGCCGTATATACGGCGGTGATTTTGTGTTAATGGAAATATCACATGCATCTTGGTGATGGATTGTTTACGTCTTATATGTATTTGCCTGCATCTTGCTTTCAAAATGTTGATAAGTAAAAAAGCATAATGTATATTCGCCTTAACAACAGATGCTTAAGTTGTTTTTAGGGATAAAAGGAGGTTAAGATGATAAGGGAAGATGACATGAATTATGATTTTGAAAAACTGAGAAAGAGACTTATATCAAGGAATCTTCTGACAGGGTTAGTTACCGGTCTCTTTTCGGATGTGGCGACCACTAACAATGCATACAATGCTACACCTGAACAGCTTTTGTTAATGGCTAAAAGATACAACATAAATATGGACAGATATAAGTTAAAAAAGCCTGAGGGCAAGCAGTAGATATGCAGACCATAGTAAAAAAGATATTCAGGTTTATTGGAAAGACGATACTGGGCTTGTTTATTGCCTTAGCCATTATCATTTTAGTAATGACTGTATATAACAGGATCAGATGCAGTCAGGAAAAAGAACTTCTTGCTAAACCCACAGGTCAGTTTGTTGAGGTTGATGGTCATAACATGAACATCTTTGTTTCGGGAGATGGCGATCATACCATTGTACTTTTGAGCGGGTGGGGAACGGAATCTCCGATCTATGATTTCAAGCCCCTCTATACAAAACTGAGTGATGATCATAAATGCGTAGTTATTGAAAAATTCGGTTATGGCTTCAGCGATGAGATAGAAGGAGAACGTGATTTTGATACGATACTTCGTCAGGACAGAGAGGCTCTCTTAAAAGCAGGTATCAAACCGCCGTATGTACTGTGCGCACATTCACTGTCGGGACTGGAAGCCACTCTCTGGGCGCAGAAATACCCAGATGAAGTTGAAGCAATAGTCGGTCTTGATATGACACTTGGCAATTACCCGGGATATGCTGACAAGCAGGAGAGCAGTTCAAACAGAACGATCAATAACATTAACAAGGTTGTCAGATTTGTGGGTCTTAACCGGTTCTTGATGAGTATCAGCGATTATGATGACATGTCTGATGCAGAGATTAAGCAGTACATCGCACTGGTCTGCAAAAATCAGGGAAATGATACTGTTATGCGCGAAAATGACGGCATTCGTAAGGCGTGCGAAGAGATAAGCGCTTACCCTTTGCCAGACGTACCAACACTGCAGTATCTTGATACAAGCAGTAATGAGGATGAGATCTATAAATCATCCTGTCAAAAGATCATAGATGCGTCAGTTAACGGAAAGATGATACAGCTTGACTGCGGACACTATGTTCATCATTTTGAATCCGAAAGGATAGCATCTGATATAAGTCAACTCATTAACGATCTGAACTGATATTTAGGGGCAAGACAGAAGAGATGTTTTGCTCCTTTTGTTTTCAGTCAGTATCGATATGCGCTATAATAATGACATGATATATCTTTTAAGTTTTAGGCTCAGTGACAAAAAACTGAATGATCCAAACATATACCCATACAGTGTATTTAGAAACAAGGATACAGAACCTTTTGTATTCTCGCCCATAACGGTTCTGTATGGGAACAACGGCTGCGGCAAATCCACAGTGTTAAACATCATAGCAAATAAGCTTGACCTTAAAGGAAAGGAATTGGCTACACCCGATACATTCGGGATCCTTGATTACTGCACGGCGTTTGAGTCTGAATGCTCATACTGTCTTTCTGATGATGAATACGGACATGAGATAAAACATATACCTCAAAACAGCAGATACCTAAAGAGCGAAGATATACTTTACGAGATCAAAAAGATCCAGCAGCGACAGGTGTTAGCTGACGGGATGCTGTATGATCACGTAAAAGGCGGTATGGATCTTAAAGATGCAAAGGAGTATCTTTCAACCAAGGAAGGAAAAAAACAGCAGAAGTTTATAGAGTTTGCTCAGGAGAAGTATTCAAACGGCGAGACTTCGCTAAGATTCTTTGAGGAATTCTTGCTACCGGATGCTCTATATCTTTTGGATGAGCCTGAAGTATCTCTATCTCCGGCCAATCAGGTCTTGCTAGCGGAGGAAATAAACAGACTGTCGAGATTTTTAGGCTGTCAGTTCATCATAGCCACGCATTCTCCTTTCATGTTGGGAACACTGGATGCAAAGATATACGATCTGGACAGTGATGATTACAAGTGAGAATGTAATATACTTTTATGAGTTTTTTAGGAAACGAAAAAATGAGTTTAAATAAAAGGGGCAGACAAGATGAGATTTGATGAAAGAAGAATACAACTGAAGGATAAAAGGGAATGCATCTTGCGACCGACCATGCCGGATGATGCGCAAGATATGATCGAGTACCTTAAACTGACTTCAGCGGAGACTGAATATCTGCTGAGGTATCCCGACGAGGTAAATTATACACTTGAAGATGAGAAAGAGATACTCGCAAGGCTGCTTGATGATGAATACAGCGTTATGATGGTCGCTGTCGTTGACGGAAAAGTAGCCGGAAACTGCTCAATAAACGGGATAGGAAATAAAAGAAAGATATACCACCGTTGTTCAATGGCTGTTGCTCTGTATAAGGATTACTGGGATCTTGGTATCGGCTCTGCGATGATAAACTATCTTTGCGAGCTTGCAGCGGCTATAGGATACAAGCAGATAGATCTTGAAGTAGTGGCTGAAAATAAAAGAGCACAAGCCCTGTATAAAAAGTGCGGCTTTATAGAAAGCGGTAAAAGACACAACGCGCTTAGGTTTGACGACGGCAGTTACCACGATGAGATTATTATGTATAAGGAGATTTGATGAAACAAAAGGATCTGCATGATTTTAAGGATGTTGCGCAAAACTATGATCTGTATCTGGATGTAATGTATCAGAAGGAGGATAACCACGAAGGTTTTCTTGACTTCTATCTTGATTTTGCCAGGAAGTACGGAAAAGACGGTGTGATAGATATCGCATGCGGCACGGGAGCCGTGCTGCTATATCTGGCAGAAAACGGGATCAATGCAGACGGGACTGATCTTTCTGAGGAAATGTGCAATGTGGCAGAAGAAAAAGCAAAGGCTAAAGGATTCAACCTGAATATATTTCCTGCAGATATGACCGAGTTTAGGAGTAATAAAAAGTATTCTTGTGCAATAATAGCCCGAAGCGGATTCATGCATCTTACAACACCCAAACTTCAGAGGGCAGCACTTTTAAACATCCGTGAAAATCTTGTTGATGCAGATGAACACAAAAGATACTGATTATTCTTTTCGTCTGGAGTATACTAATAAGCAGGGAAGCCGTGAAAGGATATACAATGCGATCTCGTATGACCCTTATACCCAGATAATGAGCGGCAACTGGAAGTTTGAGACACTTGACGATTTTGACGGACACGTCATATCCGAGAGGATTCGACCTCTTGCAATGCGTCAGACCTATCGTCAGGAGATGAAATACCTTTTGGAACTCACGGGGTATGAGATAGTAAATGTCTACGGCGGATACAATAAGGAATCGGCTGACCATATGGCAAAAAATGTCATCTGGTGTGTAAGGAAAAAACAGTGAGCTGTGATCGGAGGCGATCATGATACAGACAAGAACCGTAAAACTGACAAATATTGTAAACACTCTGATCTTGTTCATGGTGTTTGGCCTGATGGCTTTCTTTAA
>CADAPR010000162.1 GCA_902789785.1 uncultured Lachnospiraceae bacterium | reverse complement strand
ACGGACATAAAAGAAGCTATAAGAGGCGATAACGTAGAAGTCATCTATTCGACATTTGACGAGCTTCCCGAACATCACAAGCGTGTAGCCGAGATGGTTATAGAGAGAGCAAAGCGTCTTGTTGAACAGAAGGAAGATGTAATGATCCTGCTTGATTCGATAACAAGACTTACAAGAGCCTATAACATGACTGTTCCGCCAAGCGGAAGGACTCTTTCCGGAGGTCTTGATCCTGCGGCTCTGCATATGCCAAAGCGCTTCTTCGGTGCTGCAAGAAACATGCGTGAAGGCGGCAGCTTAACGATCCTTGCAACAGCTTTGGTTGATACCGGCTCAAAGATGGATGATGTGGTATATGAGGAATTCAAGGGAACTGGAAACATGGAGCTTGTTCTTGACAGAAAGCTTTCGGAAAAGAGAGTGTTCCCTGCCATCGATATACCAAAGTCGGGTACAAGAAGAGAGGATCTTCTTCTTACAGATGAAGAGATCGAGACGGTGGGCGTTATGAGAAGGGCATTCAATTCAATGAAGGCTGATGAAGCGGTAGACAGAGTCATCGATCTTTATGCTCATACAAAGAATAACCGCGAATTCTGCCAGATGATGAAAAAGATGCGCATATTGTAAATTGGGTATTGCCTTAGTATGTTTGCTGTGATATAATAACAACGCTGTTTGTAAAACAGTACGGATGAGAACGATACATTATATTGACATAGAGAGGTGAAACAATGAGAGAAGGAATACATCCTGAGTATTATCAGGCAACAGTAACCTGCAACTGCGGTAATACATTTGTAACAGGTTCTACAAAGCCGGAGATACACGTTGAAGTATGTTCAAAGTGCCATTCATTCTATACAGGACAGCAGAAGGGTGCAAGAACTGACGGACGTATTGATAAGTTCAATAAGAAGTACGGCGTTAAGTAGTTTTATAATAATTGCTACAATGACTATCTAAGGTTGAGGTTTATTACTAATCTCAACCTTATTTTATAGAAAAGTAATATAAGGAAGAGCAGTTCATGAAGAAAAAGGTATGCAACTCAGGTATAGGCGGACAGGCAGTTTTAGAAGGCGTAATGATGAAGAACAAGGAAGCCTATGCCATAGCAGTACGCAAACAGGACGGAGAGATAGATCTTGAGATAACGGAGTATCACGGAGTCATGCACGGGAGCGTGCTGACAAAGGTACCGTTCATAAGAGGTGTGTTCAATTTCATAGATTCATTTATCCTTGGAATGAGATCGATCAATCACTCAGCTGATCTGTTTGGGGTTACAGATGATCCGGAAACAGGATTCGACAGATTTATGAAAAAGGTATTTAAGGACAAGGCAGAAAAGGTAACATCAGGTCTTACCGTGATGCTTTCTGTGATCCTTGCGCTTGGTCTTTTCATATTTCTGCCTTACTATCTTTCATCTATACTTGAGAGATATATAATGAATTCATCGCTGCTTGCTCTGGTAGAAGGACTGATCAGACTTGTGATCTTTCTTCTGTATCTTCTTGCGATATCTCTCTTAAAGGATATAAGAAGACTCTTTATGTATCACGGAGCGGAGCATAAGTGCATAAACTGCATAGAACACGGTCATGAGCTTACGGTAGAAAATGTCAAGAAGGCATCGAGACTTCACAAGAGATGCGGAACGAGCTTTTTGCTCTTTGTAATGGTCATCAGCATCATACTGTTCATGTTTATAAAAGTTGATAATCCAGCACTGAGGATAGTATTCAGACTCCTTTTAATACCGGTTATCGCCGGCATAAGCTATGAAGTTATAAAGCTTGCAGGAAGAAGCGATAACATAATCGTAAATATTCTATCGGCACCGGGACTTGCTCTGCAGTTTATCACGACCAAGGAACCCGATGAATCGATGATCGAGGTAGCGATAAAGTCTGTTGAAGGCGTATTTGACTGGAAGGGCTTTTTAGAGGAAAAGTTTGACAGATCTTAAAATGTGAGGGTTACAGATGACGAGAAGGGAAGCATACGAATACGGTGTTGAACAACTCGAAGCAGAAGGCATAGAAAATGCCGACTGTGATATAAGGATCCTTTTGGAGGATCTGTGCGGCGTTGACAGAGAGGAACTCTTCATTCAGGGCGACAAGGTGATATCGCGCCGTGAAACGGAAATATTCATGAATGCCGTCAACAAGCGCATGGGTCATTATCCCGTGCAGTATATAACAGGCAAGCAGGAGTTTATGGGTCTCACATTTACAGTGAATCAGAATGTGCTGATCCCCAGGATGGATACAGAGATCCTTGTTGAAGAGGTAATGCGCCAGCTTAATGATAAGAGCAGGATACTTGACATGTGTACGGGATCTGGCTGCATACTCCTAAGTCTTTTGTATTACTCAAATGACTGTGAAGGCGTTGGAGTTGATATCTCCGAAGAAGCTCTTGATGTCGCAAAGGACAATGCCGGCAGACTAATTCTGGATGATACTTTTGACCTTCTATTCAAGACAGGCGGAATGGGAAAGAAGCATCTGGATGAGGACAAGATAGAATTCATACAGAGCAATCTGTTCAATGATGTAAGAGGCAGGTTCGATATCATCGTATCAAACCCGCCGTATATAAGAAGTGATGTAATACCCACTCTCATGGAGGAAGTGAGAGACTATGAACCGATCCTGGCCCTGGATGGCAAAGAGGACGGACTGTATTTTTACAGAAAGATAATCGAGAAAAGCCCCGACTATTTAAACCCGGGCGGACTGCTTTTCTTTGAGATAGGATACGATCAGGCTCACGATGTTGTCGCGCTTATGGAAAAAGCCGGCTTTAAGGATGTGACTGTCGTACAGGATTACGCACACCTTGACAGGGTAGTGTGGGGAAGGATATAGAATGTTTGACAGACTTGAGGATCTGCTTCACAGATACGAAGAGATAATGAATGAACTGAGCGAGCCGGGAGTTGCCAACGATCAGAAGAGATTTGCTTCTCTTATGAAGGAACAGAGCGACCTGACTCCTCTTGTTAATGCATATAAGGAATACAAGGAATGCAATCAGACCATAGAGGATTCCTTGGAACTTTTGGAGAGTGAGACCGACGAGGATATGCGTGAGATGCTCAAAGACGAGCTTGCATCGTCAAAGAAGCGCATCGCACAGCTTGAGGATACCATGAAGATACTTCTTCTTCCCAAGGATCCTAATGATGACAAGAATGTTATCGTTGAGATACGTGCCGGTGCGGGCGGTGACGAGGCTGCTCTGTTTGCGGCAGAGATCTACCGCATGTATATCCATTATGCCGAGAGCAGACGATGGAAAGTCGAGACTATGGAAATGGAAGAGATCGGCATCGGCGGTATGAAATCCGTAACTTTCATGATAACCGGACAGGGTGCGTATTCCGTTATGAAGTACGAATCTGGCGTTCACCGTGTTCAGAGAGTTCCTGAGACAGAATCAGGCGGTCGTATTCATACTTCAACTATAAGCGTTGCTGTACTTCCCGAAGCTGAGGAAGTAGACGTAGTGATAGATGAAAAGGATATCCGTATCGATGTCATGAGAGCTTCAGGCTGCGGCGGCCAGTGCGTAAATACTACCGACTCAGCTGTAAGACTCACACATATGCCTACCGGAATAGTCATCTATTCACAGACGGAAAAGAGCCAGATACAGAACAAGGCAAAGGCATTTGCACTCCTTAGGGCAAAGCTCTATGACATGGAACAGCAGAAGGCTCATGATGCCGAAGCGGATCTTAGAAGAAGCCAGGTAGGTACAGGTGACAGATCCGAAAAGATTAGGACATACAATTTCCCGCAGGGAAGAGTTACAGACCACAGGATAAACCTAACGCTTTACAAGCT
>CADAPR010000161.1 GCA_902789785.1 uncultured Lachnospiraceae bacterium | reverse complement strand
GATGTTGATACCGGCGGAGATGAAGAGATGGAAAGCTTTCTTTTCTCGCTCGGTTGCTACAGCGGAGAGAACATTACCGTGGTTGATAAAAAGAAAAATCTGGTCGTATCAATAAAAGATGCACGTTATAATATCGATCCTGAACTTGCTTCTTCGATCTATATTTAGGTTATTGCATCAATTCAATGCGTCAGAAAAGATATTTTATATCTCAAAAGTAGGAGGGAATTATGAGAATCGCACTAACGGGAAATCCCAACAGCGGAAAGACCACAATGTACAATGCGCTGACGGGAAGAAACGAAAAGATCGGCAACTGGGCCGGTGTAACTGTTGACAGGAAGGAAAGCGTTATCAAATCAAAGTATAACGAAAGCGGCAAGGAGCTTATTGCGGTAGACCTTCCGGGAGCATATTCAATGTCCCCGTTCACATCCGAGGAGAGCATTACAAGCAGCTATGTAAAGAACGAACATCCAGATGCGATCATCAATATCGTAGATGCAACAAACCTAAGTAGAAGCCTTTTCTTCACAACACAGCTTTTGGAACTTGGAATTCCTGTAGTTGTTGCTCTTAACAAGAGTGATGTAAATGATAAAAAGGGAAACAAGATCGATGAAAAGAAGCTGTCAGAAAAACTTGGCTGTCCTGTTATAAAGACTGTATCTACTACGGATTCAGGCATCAAGGAAAAAAGGACAGAAAGCTCCTTATCATCAGGGAGATATTGACCTTTCTAGCAAGGAAGAGGTTGAATCAGCAGACAGAAAGAGATTTGATTTTGTAAACGGGATCGTTAAGGATACAGAAGACAGAAAAGTTCTTACAAAAGACAAAACCAAAGGTGATGCTATCGACAAGGTTGTTACAAATCCCGTTTTGGGAATTCTTATCTTTGCCGGCATCATGTTTTTAGTTTTTTATATCAGTCAGACTACTGTAGGAACATGGCTTGCCGATATACTTGCCGGCTGGATAGATACTTTTAAAGAATGGGCAGGAGAAAAGTTGGGAGATGCAAATCCTTTGCTTTATGCACTTTTGATAGACGGAATAATCGGCGGTGTTGGAGCCGTTGTAGGATTCTTACCTCTTGTTATGGTAATGTACTTCTTGATCGCTCTGCTTGAGGATTGCGGATATATGTCAAGAGCAACAGTTGTTCTTGATCCTATCTTTAAGAAGGTCGGACTTTCAGGAAAATCCGTTATCCCCATGATAATCGGAACAGGATGCGGAATCCCTGCAATAATGGCCTGTCGAACCATTAAGAATGAAAGAGAGAGAAGAAGTACGGCAATGCTTGCAACATTTATGCCGTGCGGTGCTAAACTTCCCGTAATCGCTCTTTTTGCCGGAGCATTCTTCCCCGAAGCAACGTGGGTAAGCTTTATCTGCTACATGCTTGGTATAGTACTGATCCTTCTTGGTGCTCTGCTCATCAAAGCGATCACCGGAATGAAATACAGAAAGAGCTTCTTTATAATTGAGCTTCCGGAATATAAAGTTCCGAGCATAGTATTTGCTTTAAAGAGCATGCTGGAGAGAGGAAAAGCCTATATCATAAAAGCCGGTACCATAATCCTTGTATGCAATACAGTAGTTCAGATCATGCAGTCATTCAACTGGAGCTTTGAAGCTGTTGAGGAAGGCATGGAAGATACATCGATCCTTGCAAGTGTCGCAGGACCCTTCGCAGTACTTCTTGTACCAATCGTAGGTATTGTTTCATGGCAGCTTGCAGCAGCAGCTATAACAGGATTCATCGCTAAGGAAAATGTAGTCGGAACCATAGCTACATGTTTTGCGATCACAAACTTCATCGATACAGAAGAGCTTGAGCTTATCGGAGAAGGAAATGCAGTAGCAGCAGTTATGGGTATTACAAAAGTAGCTGCTCTTGCATATCTTATGTTCAACCTTTACACACCTCCATGCTTTGCCGCCCTTGGTGCTATGAACTCTGAAATGAAATCAGCGAAATGGCTGTGGGGTGCGATAGGACTTCAGCTTGCAACAGGCTTTACGGTAGGATTCCTCGTATATCAGATAGGAACACTTATCGTGACAGGTTCATTCGGTGCAGGTTTTGTAGGCGGACTTATCGCAGTAGCTTGCTTTGCAGCAATAATAATAGCTATAATTAAGAAGAACCAAAAGAGCATTGCTGCCGAGTATCAGTTAAGCTAGGAGATTACTTAAATGAGTTCATTGATTGCAAATATAATAGTTAGCGCAATACTTATCCTTATAGTATCTGGTGCATGTTATTACATCTACAAAGAAAAGAAAAAAGGCAATCACTGCATAGGCTGTCCAATGGCGGCTAGCTGTCCGAGAAAAACAGTAGGCTGTCAGGAAAATAGCAGGAAATGATCATAGGCTCCGCATTTTTGCGGAGCCTTTAAAAGAGGAAAATAAAAATGTCAAACGTGATCATAATAGTCGCACTGGCAATAATACTTACTTTTGCAATAAAAAATACAGTCTCGCATTTTAAAGGAGAGAGTTCGTGCTGCGGCGGGGGCGGCAGGGATGTAAAAACAAAACCCGCCAAGCTTAATCGAGTCGTTTCGACTAAGATAGTAAAGATTAACGGCATGCACTGCGAGCACTGTTATACAAGGGTTTCAAACCTTTTTAATTCCATGGAGGGAGTAAATGCCAAAGTGTACGGAAAAAAGGGTGAAGCAGTCCTAAAATTCGAAAAGGTCATGAGCAATGACGATATAAAAAGGATCATTGAAGACAACGGATACAGTGTCGAGTCGATAATAGAAAAGTAATTATTTTTTTGCTGTATGGTTAGTTATATCTAACCATGTATTAGATAGGGAATGGATAATGAATAAGAGTAAATCAGCAGAAGACTATATGAAAAACATACTGATACTCTACAGGAGGAACGGTGCGGTAAGATCCGTTGATATAGCGGATGAAATGGGGATCACTAGACCCAGTGTATGCAATGCCATGAAAAAACTGCGTGACGAGAACCTGATCTATTTCAGTGACAAAGGGCTTATTTTTTTCACTGATGCAGGTAAAGCCATAGCAGAAAAAGCTTGCAGAAAGCACTCGCTGCTAACAAAAGCACTGGTGGGAATAGGTGTGAATGAATCTACAGCCGCTAAGGAAGCATGCAGTATAGAGCATGTGATAAGTGATGAAACCTATGAATGCCTGAATGAATTCTTTAAAACGCACTTAAGCGTAAGGGCATCAAAAGAATAAAAACACAAGGAGGAAAAAATGAAAAAACTGGTTCTTATAAGACACGGCGAAAGCGAGTGGAACAAATTAAACCTGTTTACGGGATGGATGGATGTAGATCTGAGTGAAAATGGAAGGGAGGAAGCAAAACTCGCAGGTCAGATACTCAAAGATGAGGGATATGATTTTGATGTATGTTATACATCATATTTAAAAAGAGCGATACATACGCTAAATATCGCACTGGATGAAATGGACAGGGCATGGCTTCCTGTTATCAAGTCATGGAAGTTAAATGAAAGACACTACGGCGCGCTGCAGGGATTAAACAAGTCAGAGACAGCTGAAAAGTATGGTGAAGATCAGGTAAAGATATGGAGACGCTCATTTGATGTCAAGCCGCCGCAGCTTAGCGACGATGATGAAAGGAGCGCACTCAAGCAGCCCATGTACAGAGATGTGGAAAAGAGTCTGCTTCCTAAAAACGAGAGTCTTGAGACAACGATTCAAAGAGTTGTTCCTTATTTTGAGGATGCCATTAAAAGGGACATCATGCTCGGAAAAAGAGTCATTATTGCCGCACACGGAAATTCGTTAAGAGCATTGGTGAAATATTTTGACAACATGTCTGACGATGAGATCGTCGGTGTCAATATCCCGACTGCCGTACCTCTTGTATATGAATTTGATGACAACATGAATGTATTAAAGCACTATTACCTTGGTGATCAGGAGGCTCTAAAGGCAAAGATGGAAGCAGTGGCAAACCAGGGTAAGAAAAAATAGGAGGATTTGTTATGGAGATAAGATCCATAGATGCCGAGGACGATCAGTTTGCATATCGCTACGATACGCAGCTTTTGATCGACAGAAGAGATAAAGATCTTGATGAGGATGAGATATCTGATTATATAACGGGGCACTTTGAAGGAAACAGCCTTATAGCTGCAGGAGATGAAGAACTTGTAAAGATACATTTTCACACAAATGAGCCGTGGAAGATACTTGAATACTGCAACACTGTCGGAGAGATATACGACATAGTCGTTGAAGACATGATACGTCAGTCAAACGGTCTTCAGGGATAGATTAACAGCAGGAGGGAGTAGAAAAATGAATGATGAACTGTTAAAGGTAAGCAACCTGCATGTAAAGGTGCAGGAAGGGGAGATACTGTACGGAGTGGATCTTGAGATAAAGAACGGAGAGACTCATCATAGCATGTTAAAAAGATTATATAGTAATATTGTCAGAGTTAGACATAACTAACTCATAAATGAAAGAGGCAATATTATGAACGAATACAGATATATCACAGGAAGAATAATACTAGCGTTATTTGTTATCATTGCTTCTTTTATGCCGTTTTTTGTTATCGCTGACATGATCAGAAAGTTTACGGACGGTAACAGGGAGCCTATGTACTATGTAGAGCAGATAGCTCTCATCATCATCTTTTTGGCAATAAGGAAACTGCTGAGGTTCTGTGAAGATATTCTTATAAATTATTCACATATGAAATAAAAAGAATAAAAGGTATTGACAAAATGTAATAAGAATACTAAGATAACGGTGTTACGTAACATCGTTATCTTTTGTTTATGGGGAAAATAATGAAGCAGGATGTCGAATACAAGAAAAAAGAATTGCTCTTAAACGCAGCTAAGAAGGAATTCCTTGAAAAGGGATATAACAAAGCATCGCTTAGAAACATATGCGCGCAGGCAGGAGTAACTACGGGAGCTTTGTATTTCTTCTTTGAGAATAAGGCAGAGCTCTTTGCAGCCATTGTAGACAGACCGGTTAACGGACTTAAGGAACTGATTACCGAGCATTTCAAAGAAGACAGTGAATACATGGCAAAGCTCGAATCGGTAGAAAACATGGAAATGGACCACAGCGATCTAAGTGACATGCTGATCGAATATATTTACAGATATTATGACAGTTTTATGCTGCTTCTTAACTCGGCAGAAAACACGGCATATGAAAACTGTGTTGATGAATTTGTTGATATGATACAGCGTTCAACACCGCTTATGCTGTCTTCTCTTGAGGGTTATACATATGATGAATACTATTCACATTGGATGTCGCATATTACTGTAGATGCGATGATACACGTGATAAAGCATGAGCCTGATAAAGAGATCGCAAAGAAAAGGATGAGATCGATCATGAATTATCTGATCCAGGGATGGGTCGAACTGGTAATGGTAAAACAGGATCAGGATTAACATATACCGTTTTCGATAATATCGGGAACGGTAAAAAAATAACAATTACATAACATTGTTATGTAAAATTTTTAAACGTTGGGAGATCAGATATGTATCTTGAGATTAAGAATGTAAAGAAGAGCTACGGTCAGGGCGGCAGCTATGTACAGGTTTTAAAAGGCGTGAATACGGGAGTTGAAAAAGGACAGATGTGTGTCATTCAGGGTACATCCGGATCCGGAAAATCTACTCTTTTAAACTGTATCGGAGGTCTGGATATTATGGACAGCGGTTCGATAAAGGTTGAGGAAACTGAAGTTTTTGGAATGAAGTCAGATGCCCTTTCAGATTACAGACGGGATAACCTTGGTTTTATCTTTCAGTTTTACAATCTTGTGCCCAATCTTACGGTAAAAGAAAACATAGAGGTATGCAAATATCTGGCAAAAGATCCGCTTGATATGGATGAACTTTTGGATGTTTTGGGACTTACAGAGCATCAGAACAAGTTTCCGGCGCAGCTTTCGGGAGGACAGCAGCAAAGATGTGCAATAGCAAGAGCGCTGATAAAGAATCCGAAACTCTTGCTGTGCGATGAGCCAACAGGTGCTCTGGATTCAAATACTTCGAGAGATATACTCATCCTTCTTGAGAAGATAAATGAGCGTTACGGCACGACCATGCTGATAGTAACACATAATAATTCAATAAAGAACATGGTCCACAAGGTCATATTTTTAAAGGATGGTCTTG
>CADAPR010000160.1 GCA_902789785.1 uncultured Lachnospiraceae bacterium | reverse complement strand
TTCTCTACGCTTTTGGACAGTCTGGGACTGCATACGTATCTTGAAGAGATGATAGATGTATTTGATAAAACGGCATTTCTGCTCCCCGCTGTAACATTTCTTCTCGCAATGGCCGTTACGGTGGCCCTTGGATCTTCATGGTCTATGTATGCCGTGATCTTTCCGATAGTTTTGAACTTCACGCGTCATCTGGGGATAAACCCGGCACTCATGGTCGGAGCGATAGCAGGTGCGGGAATAGCGGGAGAGAAGAACTGCGCATTTACTGCAGAAGCCTTTAACATCGCAAACGCGGTCGGTATAAATCCGGAGGATGCAAAAAAGATACGCATATCTTACAGTGCGATATTTACCGCTCTTGCAGCGATCCTGTATCTGATCGCAGGATTCGTAATGATAAGATAAAAGTCAATGATCAAGCCGGGGTATTCCCCGGCCTTTTTTGTGTGACACAAGTGTGATCGTATCTCTGATATCCTTACCTTATAAAATACCTGACAGGTAAAGACAAGGAGAAGATTTATGAAAAACAGAAAACTTAAAGACAGCTCAGCGTTTGCGATCCTTATACTTGCGGCATACTCTGTGATGCCTGCTATAGGAAGGATAGGTTCAAACAGAAAAAACAGATAAATATACATTAAGGGAACAAACATTATATGCAGAGAAACGCTTAACAGCCTATGGATTTTTACTTCTGTACGTTATCAGACTAAATTTTTGTGATTTTTCAAATAAAAGATGCAAAAATGATATTATTGTGGTATAATTAATCATACATAAATGAAATGTCAGACTGCGGATGCACGCGAAATATTCGAACATGTTGCGGTTCAGGTTAATATCATAGGCGAAGGGGAAGGAAAGTTTTACGTTGAGATAGCGGCAAGACAGGTGTGCGTTGAGCCGTATGAGTACTATGACAGGGATGGACTTCTTATAGGAGATGCAAATACTCTCATAGCAATAGCTGACGGTAGCATGGATATCTGCGAAGCTCTAAAGGACGGAAGACTAAGAGCAGAAGGGAACTGGGAAAAGCTAAAGCTCTTATATCGTGTGAGAGTGAAGAAACCCCTGAAAAAGTGATCGTGTAAGGTATGAAGGATCCCATACTTGCTGGGATCTTTTATATTGTCATAAATAAGAATGATGTTTTATTGGAATGAAATAAAAATTCATTGCATACCGACTTACATAGTGGCAATATATAATTAACAGTAAACAAAAGCATAAAAACTGAAAAACATTATGGCTATTATTAGGAAAACAATTGATCTAAGCAAAGGATTGACTGAAGGGCAGAAAAGGATGCTTAAGGAAGCAGAAGATCTTGCTTATGAATATGATCCCCAGAATCCGCCGTTAACAGAAGAGGAACTGTCTCAGTTTCATAGAGTTTCTGAATAACTGGTATTTCAAAAACAAAGGCGATGAGTTATGTAAACCCATCGCCTTTATCATTATTTAAAGTGCAGCCGTTATAGCTTCTAAAAACTCATCATAAGTCTCGATCGCCTTATACTGCGGATATTCCTTTTTGATCGCTTCTGTAGAGCGGAAAAGAAATCCTGCCTTGCTTGCCTGTATCATGCCCAGATCGTTGAAGCTGTCGCCTGCGGCTATCGTATCGAAACCGCATGACTGAAGAGCTTTTACGGTTGTCAGCTTTGACTTGTCGCAGCGCATCTTAAATCCTGTGATCTCACCGTTATCTGCCACTTCAAGAGTATTGCAGAAAAGTGTCGGCCATCCGAGCTTCTTCATAAGAGGCATTGCGAACTGATCAAAAGTATCGCTTAATATGACTACCTGAGTGATCTCTCTTAGCTTATCAAGAAACTCCTTGGCACCGGGAAGAGGATCGATAGTTGCGATCGTCTCCTGGATCTCTTTGAGTCCCAGTCCGTGCTCCTTGAGTATATTTATACGAAACTTCATCAGCTTGTCATAATCGGGCTCGTCTCTTGTAGTCCTTCTAAGTTCAGGTATACCTGTCGCTTCCGAAAATGCGATCCATATCTCGGGGACGAGTACTCCCTCAAGATCCAAACAAACAACGTTCATTTAAATTTCCTCATACATTCTTTAAGATTGATATACACATTTTACAGACAACAGGTGATAAAAGCAAGACTTAGATATGGCAGACATATTTTTTATGTGCTATAATATCAAGGCACGTTTACAGAGCGTAAATTAATTTTATATAAAAAAGGAGAAACACTATGAATCTTTCACCTCTTCAGAAAGCAAGATACGAATACTCTCCTAAGCTTCCCGGAATGCTTAGAGGCGGTATCGCAGAAATCTGTGTAAAGGAAGGAAATGCTACAGAGAGCGTAGCGGATCAGGACAAGATCAAGGCTCTTTTCCCCAACACATACGGAAAAGCAGAAGTTATCTTTGAAAAAGGCCAGAATACATCAGCAGCTAAAAAGCAGGTAGTAGGTGTTATTCTTTCAGGCGGACAGGCACCCGGCGGACACAACGTTATAAGCGGTCTGTATGATGCCCTTAAGGCTACAAACAAGGACAACGTTTTACTTGGATTCAAGGGCGGCCCCGACGGTCTCTTGAAGGATGACTATGTAACATTTGATGATGCATTCATCGATGCATACAGAAATACAGGCGGTTTCGATATCATCGGTTCAGGAAGAACAAAGCTCGAGACAAAGGAGCAGTTTGCTATCGTTGCAGAGAATGCAAAGAAGAACGGCCTTACAGCTATCGTTATCATCGGCGGTGACGATTCAAACACAAACGCAGCTACACTTGCTGAGTACATGGCAGCAAACAACACAGGCGTTCAGGTTATCGGATGCCCCAAGACAATAGACGGTGACTTAAAGAACGAGGATATCGAGGCTTCATTTGGTTTCGATACAGCTACAAAGACATATTCAGAGCTCATCGGAAACATCGAGAGAGATGCAAACTCTGCAAAGAAGTACTGGCATTTCATAAAGGTTATGGGAAGAAGCGCTTCTCACGTTGCACTTGAGTGCGCACTTGAGACACAGCCCAACATCTGCCTCATCGGCGAGGAAGTTGCAGCAAAGAAGATGTCTCTTGCTCAGATCACAAGCTACATCGCAGATGCGGTTGAAAAGAGAGGAAACAACGGCAACAACTTCGGTGTTGCTATAATCCCCGAGGGTATCGTTGAATTCGTTCCCGAGTTCTCAGCTCTCATCAAGGAGATCAACGAGCTCCTTGCAGGAAAGAAGACAGAAGAGTTCAATGCGCTTCCCGACTGGGCTGCAAAGTATGACTTCATCAAGGCGGGACTTTCAGCTGAAGCATTCAAGGTATTTGATATACTTCCCCAGTTCGTACAGCAGCAGCTCTTCCTTGAGAGAGATCCTCACGGAAACGTACAGGTTTCACTCATCGAGTCAGAAAAGCTCTTCTCTGAGATGGTCAAGAACGAACTCGCAAAGAGAAAGGCAGCCGGCACATACAAGGGCAAGTTCGGTGCACAGCATCACTTCTTCGGTTATGAAGGAAGATGTGCATTCCCTTCAAACTTCGATGCTGACTACTGCTACTCACTCGGATACAATGCATTCATGCTCATCCAGTACGGCTACACAGGATACCTTTCAAAGGTTTCAAATATCGCTAAGCCCGCTGAGGAATGGGTTGCAGGCGGTATGCCTATAACAAAGATGATGAACATGGAGAGACGTAACGGTGAAGACAAGCCCGTTATCAGAAAGGCTCTCGTTGAGCTTGACGGCGCACCGTTTAAATACTTCGAGGCACACAGAGACGAGTGGGCTGTTGAGACATGCTTCACATTCCCCGGTGCTATCCAGTACTACGGACCCAGCGAAGTATGTGATCTTACAACAAGAACACTTGCTCTTGAAAAGGGTATGATGAAATAAATCAGGATAATGATTTTGGAGCGCTCGCAGATAACGCGGGCGCTCTTTTTATTTCTATGTTTTTGCCATGATCTATGTTATTATATAAGTTGGAGTCTAAATTTTTAGGAGTCACATCAAGGAGGAAAAAATGTCTCTGCAGGCAACTTTAAAAAGGAACATTATTGAAGACCATATCGAGGACGAGCTTGTATCAATAGCCGACAAGGTTTTTAAGAAAAAGTTTGAGGACTGTACCGACAAGGAGGTATATTACTGCACGCTCTATCTTGCAAAGTCTCTAACCGAGTCGACGACTGAGATCGCAGGTCCCAAGAAGGTCTATTACATATCGATGGAGTTTCTTATCGGAAAGCTACTGTCAAACAATCTGATAAATCTTGGCGTATACGACAAGGTAAAGAACGTGCTAAGCAAGTACGGCAAGGACATAAATGTTATAGAAGAGTGCGAACCCGAGCCTTCACTGGGTAACGGCGGACTCGGAAGACTGGCCGCATGCTTTCTTGATTCGCTCGCAACACTTAATCTTCCCGGAGACGGCATAGGATTGAACTACCACTACGGACTGTTTAAGCAGGTATTTAAAAAGAGAGCACAGTGCGCCGAGCCCAATCCCTGGATAGAGCATCCCTCATGGCTTAACAAGACGGATATAAAGTTTGATGTTACATTCGGAGACTGCAAGGTAACATCACGCCTTTATGACATAGATGTTATAGGATATGACAGCGGCGTTAACAAGCTGCATCTTTTTGATGTGGAGAGCGTTGACGAATCCATCGTTAAAAAGGGAATAGACTTTGACAAGAAGGATAT
>CADAPR010000159.1:554-8176 GCA_902789785.1 uncultured Lachnospiraceae bacterium | reverse complement strand
CTTGGCAATATAAAGAAACTTGCAATCATTACAGATAGTGTAGTTAACGATCTTTACGCAAAACCAATATCTGAAAAACTGATAAATGCCGGTTTTTCTACTGATATCTTCGTTTTTCCTGAAGGTGAAAAGAGTAAAACCCGTGAAACAAAAGCTATGATAGAAGATCAGATGCTAGAAAAAGGTTACAGACGTGACTGTGCAATCATAGCAGTCGGTGGAGGAGTTGTTACTGATCTTGCAGGTTTTTTAGCCGGTACATATGGTCGAGGTGTTCCTTTCATAAATTACGCAACAACTTTGCTCGCAGCCGCTGATGCTTCAGTAGGTGGCAAAACTGCGGTTGATACCCCTCTTGCTACAAATCTTATCGGCTTGTTCTATCAGCCTAAAAAAGTATATCTTGATATAATGACATGGAAGACACTGTCAAACAGACAGATAATCGACGGTCTGGCCGAAACGATCAAGCATGCCTGTATCGCAGATGCTTCATTCTTTGAATATCTCGAAAAGAATATTGATGATATTCTTTCTCTTGATAAGGAATGCTGTATGCATATAGCTCGTGAGAATGTTAGAATAAAATATAACGTTGTCATGAAGGATGAGCTTGAGTCAGGATTAAGAGAAGTACTTAATCTTGGTCATACTGTAGGTCGTGCAATAGAAACTGTAAGTGATTACAGACTTATGCACGGAGAAGCAGTTTCTATCGGGCTCGTTGCCGAAGTCAATCTTGCATATGATCTTGATCTTATAACTGAAGCTGAAAAAAACAGAGTGATAGCTCTTCTTAGTAAAACCGGACTGCCTGTGGCCATCCCTGATTATATTAACAGACAAGATCTTGTAAAAAAACTATATACAGATAAAAAAGTCAGAAATGGTAAGCTTAGATTTGTTTTGCAAAATGGTATAGGTTCTATCAAAGAATTCTCAGAAAATGTATATGCTGTTGAAGTAGAAGAGGAACGCGCCAGAAAGATCATCATGGCAATGTGATTTTATGAAATATATATCATTGATTTCACAAAATATAAATAGCGAAAGTAATATCGATCTGGCATCTATTTGCAAAAACGGTCATAGTATCGGGCCAGTTATTATTGGAGACGGATATCTGTTTGTAAAAAAAGGTTTCAGATACTATTATATATCTTACAAAGATGCTGATAAGATATTCAGAAGAGTAAAAAGGTTACATGCCAATATCTGCTGTGGCGACGGAGATATCGAAGTCGAGTATCTTGTCATATATGCTCAAGGTCGTGAGCTTATGGAAATTACTCTTCCCGGCAAAAAAGCCGCACGCGCAATTATTGACGAGCTAAATAAAACAGCTACGTATCTTGACACTTGTGCTCCTGCTAAAAACAATGATTCTGACAGCGAGGCTAAGCAATGACCGGCAACAGGGATCGTATTGATATAGAAAAAAATCTTGATAAAAAAGATGTATTTGAAAAATTCATCAGGTCATATTCCGTATATTACGATGTAAGCCGAAAAGATACTGACTACTGCAGATTTGAGGTTGCCGAAGGATTTGATGCGGAAGCAAGATTTGATTCAAAGAGCGAACAGTATTTTCTTGTCAAGAAAGCAAAAGTTGCCGACATACATAGTTCGGAATATGTTTATTTTTCTCTCAAGGACAATCTTAGTTTAGATATAATCAAGGAACTGGATCAAAAAGCATGGGAATACGCTATAGAACATGCCGCTCCCGGTCCCGATCATAAAAATACAGATTCTGTCCTCATTGTTATTTGTGATAATATCGAAGAAGAAGCAAAAGAGTTTATAATAAAAAGCAAACACAGCAAGAATTATAACTTCGCCCTGTATGGGTATTCCAATTACAGACTGGTTGCAATCGAGCTTAATAAAGGATCCGTGTATTTCAATAAGCAGGCACGGATACTTAAAGAGCTCGTTAGTAATATTCTAAAAGAGGAAAAGGAGATAAAAAGATGACAGCACTGTTAATCATTCTTGCAGCTATAGCATTGCTGATCATAGGCTACATCACCTACGGATCATGGCTTGCTAAGCAGTGGGGTATCGACCCCTCAAGAAAAACTCCTGCTATTGAGAAAGAGGATGGCGTTGACTATGTAGCGGCTCCTCCTGCTGTCCTTATGGGACACCATTTCTCTTCAATCGCAGGTGCAGGTCCTATTAACGGACCTATCCAGGCATCCATCTTCGGATGGGTTCCCGTATTTCTTTGGTGTATAGTCGGAGGTATTTTCTTCGGCGGATTACAGGATTACGGTTCACTTTTCGCTTCGATAAGACACGATGGAAAATCACTCGGAGAGATCATTAATGACACAATGGGACAGAAGGCTAAAAAGTTGTTCCTTATTTTCGGACTTCTTGTTCTCATACTTGTAATAGCATCATTTGTAAACGTTGTTGCAGGTACATTCTTTACAGAAGAAGGTGGATTCGGTTTCACCGGTAATCCTACAAATAATCAGACAACAGCTATGATCTCTTTGCTGTTTATATTGATTGCTATTGTTTACGGCTATGTTACTAACAAGATGAATATCAAGACTGTTCCTGCTTCAATCTGTGGTGTTATCGGTATCATAGTTATAACAGCTATCGGACTTAATTGCGGTTTTGTTATGAGCCGTACAGCATGGATAGTATTCATAGGTATATACATTGCCGTTGCTTCACTAGTTCCTGTATGGATACTTCTACAGCCCAGAGACTATCTTTCAAGTTTTCTGCTTTATGCTATGATAGGTATCGCTGTTATCGGTATAATCGTTGCTGCATTCTCTGGAAATGCAAGTTTCTCAATACCGGCATTCAACGGCTTCAAACTTGAGAATGGATCGTTCCTATTCCCTACACTGTTCATCACAGTTGCTTGCGGTGCTTGTTCCGGATTCCATTCACTTATATCTACAGGTACTACATCAAAGCAGCTTAAGAACGAAAAAGATGCAAAGCCTATCGGATATGGTTCAATGCTTGTTGAATCTGCACTCGGCATCATTTCTCTGATTGCCGTTGGTATGGTTTATGCGAAATACACAGAAGGCGGATTTGGTTCTCCTTCAGCAGCATTCGGTGCAGGTATAGCAACAATGTTCGGACCTGAAGGAAGCGGTATCTATAATACAATAGCAGCGCTTCTTACTCTTGCTGTTTCTGTATTTGCGTTAACATCTCTTGATACCGGTACAAGACTTTCAAGATTCATGTTCAGTGAGCTCTTCCTTAAGGAAGATGAGGCTACTTGGAAAGATGCAAGTGGTATCAGAAAATTACTTGCTCATCCAATGTTTGGAACAACCATCATGGTAGTTATAGGTTGTATATTGGGCGGACTTAAACTTTCTGCTATATGGGCATTATTCGGAGCTGCTAATCAGCTTCTTGCCGGAATTGCACTTCTTGCAGTTTGTGCATGGCTTGGTGAAGTAGGAAAGAATAATAAGATGTTCTTTATACCTATGATTTTCATGCTTTGCGCAACGCTTACATCACTTGTACAGACAATAATCAAGAAGTTCCAGGTTATCACAACTCCCGATGCAGTATGGGGAGATTGGTTCCAGCTGATTTTTGCTCTTGCTATGACAATTCTTGCTATTATCCTCGTAATCGAGGGTATTCAGACTTTCAGCAAGCAGAAAAAGGCTAACGCATAATTTTTTTGAATTAAGATCCGGCGGGTTTTTATTTGTTTTTGCAAATTGTTTCAAAAGTCTAAACTTTAAGATGAATATTATTCATCACCCCCTAATAACCGTTGACAATGAAATATCAGATTAATATAATAGAAAAGAACGTTTTCAGACTACTTAAGAGGTTGTGATCATATGAAAAGAAGAGTATTTCAGCTCCTTGTTGAAAACACATCCGGTGTATTAAGCAGAATATCAGGACTGTTTTCAAGAAGAGGATATAATATAGAATCTATCACAGCAGGTGTTACTGCAGATCCCCAAATTTCCCGCATCACAATTGTTGCCAACGGAGATGATGAGATTCTTAACCAGATTGAAAAGCAGGTAGCCAAGCTGGTCGATGTATGTGATGTAAAAGAGTTAAAGCCTAATCAGAGTGTATATCGTGAGCTAGCTCTTATAAAAGTAAAAGCAGATGCTAAATCAAGAGAAGGTGTTATCTCTCTTGCAAATGTTTTCAGAGCAAATATCATCGATGTTTCAGAACAGGGACTGATCATCGAGATAACCGGCGGTCAGGATAAGATAGAAGCATTTATTAATCTTTTGAGTGGTTATGAGATCCTTGAACTTGCAAGAACGGGCATAGCCGGACTTAGAAGAGGAACCGACGATATCGTATATCCGAAGGTTGATTGAGTAAACTAACTTGGTTTGGCCAAGGAAAAATAATAAACACAGGCACATAACGCCAGGAAAGGAGTCATGAAAATGGCACAGAGAATTTTTTATCAGCAGGATTGTAATCTTGCAGAATTGGAAGGCAAGACAATCGCTGTTATAGGCTACGGAAGTCAGGGACATGCACATGCCCTTAACGCCAAGGAGTCTGGATGCAATGTTATTATTGGTCTTTATGAAGGTTCAAAGAGCTGGGCTAAGGCTGAAAAGCAGGGCTTCGAGGTATATACAGCAGCTGAAGCTGCAAAGAAAGCTGATATCATAATGATCCTCATCAATGATGAGCTTCAGGCTGATATGTACAAGAAAGATATCGAACCCAACCTTGAGGCTGGTAATATGTTAATGTTTGCACATGGTTTCAACATTCATTTCGGTTGCATCACACCTCCCAAGGATGTTGATGTAACAATGATCGCTCCTAAGGGACCTGGTCATACGGTTCGTAGCGAATATCAGGCTGGTAAGGGTGTTCCTTGTCTTGTTGCTGTTCATCAGGATGCTACAGGTAAGGCACTTGATAAAGCACTTGCATATGCACTTGCTATTGGTGGAGCAAGAGCCGGCGTTCTTGAAACAACATTCAGAACAGAGACTGAAACAGACCTCTTTGGAGAGCAGGCTGTACTTTGTGGTGGTGTTTGTGCTCTTATGCAGGCAGGTTTTGAAACGCTTGTTGAAGCTGGTTATGACCCCAGAAATGCATACTTTGAGTGTATTCACGAGATGAAGCTGATTGTAGACCTTATCTATCAGTCAGGTTTTGCAGGTATGCGTTACTCTATTTCTAATACAGCAGAGTATGGTGATTATATAACAGGTCCTAAGATTATTACAGAAGAGACAAAGAAGACAATGAAGAAGATCTTAGCTGATATTCAGGATGGATCGTTTGCAAAGCAGTTCCTTCTTGATATGTCACCTGCAGGTCGTCAGGTTCACTTCAAGGCTATGAGAAAGCTCGCAGCTGAACATCCCTCTGAGAAGATCGGTGAGGAAGTAAGAAGCCTTTACAGCTGGAACAACGAAGAAGATAAGTTCATCAATAACTAATCATTTATATCAATCAGGAGGGCTCTTTGAAGCCCTCCTTTTTACTTGCAATAGCATATATAATGATGCTATAATTTTAAGTTGAACGACAAGTAATTTGGGCTATTAGCTCAGCTGGGAGAGCGCCAGGTTCGCAATCTGGAGGTCAGGGGTTCGATCCCCCTATGGTCCATGATGGCGTATACGGCCTATATACATGGTTAAAGCAAAAGATCTCTACAAATCATATGGCAAAAATGAAGTACTAAAAGGTGCATCTATTGAAGCATCTCCCGGAACTATTACCGCTCTTGTTGGCAGAAACGGATGCGGCAAATCAACTATGCTACAGATACTTGCCGGTACTCTGAAAGCAGACAAAAGTAGTATATGTTTTTTCGGCAATGATGTCAGCAAAGATAAGTCTGTTTTTTCCAAATACGTAGGATATGTTCCTCAGGATGATCCGCTTTTTGAGGAACTGAGCGTTTCTGACAACTTGCAGTTTTGGGCTGCCGGATCTAAAAACGTTGATAAAAGCATAATTGACAAATTTGAGCTGAAAGAACTTTTAAAAACCAAAGTCAGAGATCTATCCGGCGGAATGAAGCGAAGACTTACAATAGCATGTACTTTGCAGAGAACACCGCCGGTACTGTTGCTCGATGAGCCCACTTCATCGCTGGATCTGTATTATCAGGGGAGCATCAGCAACATAATGAATGATTTTGTCTCGCATGGCGGAACAATAATAATGTCAACACACAACGAACACGAGATAGTGTTATCTGATGTGATATATCTTTTTGAAGACGGTAAAACAACACGTATTTTAAAAGATGCTTTAGATATGAATGATATAAGAAGATCATTTCTTATTCAGGATAAATAACCCAAACAATCCTTATAATTTAAAGGAACGAATGAAGAGGAGAGCATTATGAGTATAAGCTACGACCCTATGACAGGTGAACCAATTGAGACTAATGACGAAATTAAAGATGCCAAGGATGAAGCAGTTGAAACAGCAAACGAAGCCTCAGAAGCAGTTGAAGAAGTTGCAAAAGCAACTGAAGAAACAGTTGAAAACGCTTCTGAAGTAAGCAATGATGCAGTTAACGAAGTAGTTGAAGGTACTAAGGAATCAGCTGAATCTGAACCGCCTGTAACTTCGCCTGATCCTGTTAAGGAAACATATTCACCGATTCCGGATGAACCTACCGAGTCAGGAAAAAAGAACACCATCATTGGAATAGTCGCAGTGGCGCTAGTTGCTATCATAGTTGTGTGTGTACTTTTCTTTAGCGGTGTATTCATGTCTAAAAGAGATAAAGTCGCAAAAGCTACGGCTGCAACTTTTAAGTATGATACAGAACTTGGTAAAGTAGTTAAGAATTTAAGTTCTATAGCTAAATCTGGAAGCTATACCACCGATTTCAGCGCTGATTTAGACGATTATGGTGAGTTTTCGGGTTCTGTCATCATAGATGGCAAAGACAAGCAGATTGTCGGTAGTGTTGATTCAGATATGATACCTGCTATGTCATTAAAGGCAGGTATAGATTCTAAAAAAGTAAAAGTTGAAGTTCCTGAGCTTTGTGATTATCTTTTTGTTTATGATTATACAGCCGATAATGATGGATATATAACAGAAATGTTAAGTGAGGATGATATATCTTCTCTTAACTCATCATTAAAGATGATATATGATGGTTCTTCGAGCAATTCTGATCTTGAAGCTAAGCTCACGAAATGTATGAACAAGCATTTTAAAGAACTCAAATTTGAGAATGCTGATAAAGAATCTTATAAGATTGACGGTAAAAAAGTAGATTGTAAAGGATATAGTGTTGATATAGACAGTGATTTCTGTCTCGATCTTTATGATGATATTATTGAGATCTACAAGGATGAATTCGAAGATACACTTAAAGATATGGAAGACATGACAGGCGAGTCTATAGATGATTCATTCAAAGAAGTAAGAAATGAGCTCAAGAGAATGCCCGATATGACAGTATATTTCTATATCTATAAGGGTAAGCTTGCTGCTATCAAGGGTGAAGGCGACAAGAAGAGTGGAGAAGTTGAGATCCTGTTCAAAGGTGGAGACTTCAGAGCTCAGAATATAGCTGTACTTGCAGACGGTGATGAAGTAATGGCTATATCAGGCACAAACAAAAAAGATAA
>CADAPR010000159.1:0-499 GCA_902789785.1 uncultured Lachnospiraceae bacterium | reverse complement strand
GATCCTGTTCAAAGGTGGAGACTTCAGAGCTCAGAATATAGCTGTACTTGCAGACGGTGATGAAGTAATGGCTATATCAGGCACAAACAAAAAAGATAAGGAAACTTATACAATCGAAGTTGAAGGAGAGGAAGTCTGCACTATCGAATATAATTACAAAAAGGGTACGCTCTCTTTCGAATATGAATACTATTATGATACCTTTGAACTTGAGATGGATGTTAAATCCTCATCAAATGAAGTTTCATTTGTAGTAGATGATTTTGATTTTGATGATGAAATCGAAGGATCTATGAGCATCACATTTAAAAAGGGTGCAAAGACTCAGAAATACACTAATACTGATGAATTCGATATCGGCAACGCTGACGAGAGTGATTTTGAAGATCTGATGGATAGCTTTGATCAGGATCTTCTTATGGAATTCGGAGGACTTCTTTACTAGGATTTATGTTTAGAGCTTATTTCAAAACTGAGTTCAAAAACAGTATATCGATGA
>CADAPR010000158.1 GCA_902789785.1 uncultured Lachnospiraceae bacterium | reverse complement strand
TGCTTTCTATACAGTCATTCAGGTATTGCTCCTATCTTTTGCACTGGCATATGTTCTTGAATTTCTTGTAAATAAGAAGGTAGGAAGTATATTTGTAATCCTTTCTGCTATGTATATCTGTCTGTTCCCTACGATGCCATTGATGGCGATAAGCAGTACGAAAGATACATTCTATACTGCGTTCTTCATCCTGTTTATCACAAAATTCCTAAGAATCACAGAGACACAGAGAAAATCTGAATATATAAGCCTGTTTGTTTTTTCTGCAGGCTGCATGTTTTTTAGACGTAACGGTTATTATGTGATAATTATTTTTGTGCTTTACATGGCAGTTTTATGCGTAATAAAGAAGAAAAAGATTAGCAGGTATTTGGTAAATGTTACGATCGTTCTTGTAATATCTGTATTCTTTTTCACAATAACAGAAAAAGCAATCATATCATTCACTGGTGCTGCAAGGGGTGAATCAGCCGAAGCTCTTTCCATTCCACTTCAGCAGATGGCCAGAGCCTTTAAGAATGATGATAACGCTATCAGGGTTAAATACGGTGAAAGACTTACCAGTTACGTATCTGAAACAGGGCTGTGTAATTACCGTCCGCTCATAACAGATGGTGTGAAGCAGTATTTCAATAATGAACATTTTGCTGAGGATAAGGCGGGATTTATAAAGGTATATCTTGAACTGGGCAAGGAGTATCCGGGTCCTTATGCACTGGCTGTACTTTACCTTACAAAAGGTGACTGGGACATTATGGATACTTCGTATTGTAAAGTGTATAAAGACTGGTGGCGAGACAGGACAGGATATCTCATAACAGATGCAACACCTGTTTTTGCGGGTGCTTTTGTGACAAAATCCGATCTGCTTCCATCAGTAAGATCATTTTATGAACGCTTTGCAACAGAGTGCTCGTTTATGAGATTTATTCCTTTTAAGATAATGTGCGCCCCTGCTTTCTATGTTTTTCTTTCTATTTTGGGGGCAATTGTTTTAGTAATGGAGAAGAAAAGGAGATTCTATCCGGTTGCAATAGTAATGATCCTATATCTGTTGACAGTTTTGGCAGGGCCATGTGTGCTTATAAGATATATATTTCCGCTGATGGCAGTAATGCCTTTATTTGCATGGTGCGTTTTACAAGATGAACTTGTTTTATAGTATTATTTGGGGTAAAATATGACTGTTTGATTTCTATGGATATGAATGGAGGAAATGATGAGTTTATATGATAAGATTGTAGCCGGTGAGGAAAAGATAGCACTTGTTGGTCTAGGTTATGTTGGCATGCCTATTGCTGTAGCATTCGCTAGAAAGGTTAAGGTTGTCGGATTTGATCTGAATGCTGCAAAGATAGATCTATATAAGAACGGGATAGATCCGACAAATGAAGTCGGAAATGATGTGATAAAGAACACAACTGTAGAGTTTACTGCTGATCCCGACAAGTTAAAGGAAGCCAAGTTTCATATCGTAGCCGTTCCCACACCGGTAAATGATGACCATACACCGGATCTTACCCCCGTGGAAGGAGCGAGCAGGCTTCTTGGTCAGAACCTTACAAAAGGTTCTATTGTAGTATTTGAGTCTACAGTATATCCTGGTGTTACTGAGGATATATGTGTGCCGATAATAGAGAAGGAATCAGGACTTAAATGCGGAGAAGATTTCAAGATCGGATATTCGCCTGAAAGAATAAATCCGGGTGACAAGGTTCACAGACTTGAGACCATCACAAAGATCGTTTCCGGTATGGATGCAGAGACACTCGATGAAGTAGCCAAGGTTTATGAACTTGTTGTCGAGGCAGGTGTTCACAGAGCCGAATCTATAAAAGTTGCCGAGGCTGCAAAGGTTATAGAGAACAGCCAGAGAGATATCAATATCGCGTTCATGAATGAGCTTTCTATCATCTTCCACAAGATGGGAATAGATACCAAAGCGGTTTTAGAGGCAGCGGGAACAAAGTGGAATTTCTTAAAATTCTTCCCAGGACTTGTAGGTGGCCACTGCATAGGAGTGGATCCTTACTATCTGACATATAAGGCTGAACAGCTCGGATATCATTCACAGATCATTCTTTCGGGAAGACGTATAAATGACGATATGGGTAAATATGTTGCGGAGAGTGTAGTAAAAAAACTCATTGCAGCAGATCTTCCAGTAAGAAATGCAAAGGTTGCGATCCTTGGATTCACATTTAAGGAAAACTGTCCCGATACAAGAAATACAAAGGTTATAGATATATATAATGAACTTAAGGAATACGGTATCACTCCTATGGTTGTAGATACTACTGCTGATGCTGATGAAGCAAAGAGACTTTACGGAATAGAGTTTGCCGGCATGCAGGATATAAAGAACATGGATGCAGTTATCGTGGCAGTAGCTCATGACGAATTCTTAAAGATCTCAAAGAACGATATCGATGGATTCTTTAATCCTAATAATGCAAAGAAAGTTCTTGCCGATATCAAGGGATTATATAACAAGGATACATTTTCAGGAGATGATTACTCATACTGGAGACTGTAGTAAACACACAAAGGACCGCAGAAATGCGGTCTTTTTGTGTTTAAGGATATATGGTACAATAGATGCTATGAAAACAGCTATTCGTATGGATGATATCACTCCTGATATGGACTATGAAAAATTTAATAGAGTTAAAGTGATCCTTGATGATGCTGATCTAAGACCGCTCATTGGAGTGGTTCCGTATAGCAAGGATGATACTCTGCGAATAGAGAAGCCACATGAGGATTTTGATGAGCTTGTTCGTGATCTTGAAAAAAAAGGCTGGATCATAGCTCTTCACGGATATAATCATCTGTATACCACTAAAGATAAAGGAATGTTTCCTATAAATGAGTTCTCAGAGTTTGCCGGTGTGGATTATGACAAACAGGAAGTCATGATAAGACAGGGCCTGTCACAGCTTAGAGAATGGGGCATAAACCCGATAATGTTTATGGCTCCCGGTCATACATTTGATAAGAATACTCTAAAGGCATTAAAGGTAAACGGTATAAACAGAATAACTGACGGGTTTGGAAACAGCCCTTATATCAGAGACGGTATAATGTTCTATCCTATAAGCAGTAGAAGAAAAGATTGCATCAGTGATAAGGAAGGCTACAGTACCTATGTGCTGCATACAAATACAATGTCTGATGAAGGCATTGAAGCATTCAAAAAGATGCTTAATGAAAACAGAGATAAGTTCATTTCATTCGATGAGTATCTTAATGTAAAGCCAATAGAAAGATCGATATTTGGAAATATTAGGGAATATCTGATGGCAACTGCCAAACACTATCTGGTCAGCAAAAAAGCCAGCAAAGGAACCGTGATACATAAGCAGTAGGGAAATAAAGATGATAAGAGTTTTACAGGTGCTCGGAAGTACCACACTTGGCGGAGCGGAAAGCCGTGTCATGGATCTGTACAGACATATGGACAGAGATCGTGTACAGTTTGACTTTCTGGTAACAAAAGGGCACACAGGACATTTTGATGAAGAGATAGAGAGTCTTGGAGGGCATGTTTATACGATCATGCCTTACAGGATATATAATCATAAACAGTATACGGATGCAGTAAAAGCATTCTTTAAGGAGCATAATGATTATGCTGTAGTTCATGGTCATATGACCAGTACGGCATCAATCTATCTGCCGATAGCGAAAGCATCGGGAGTACCTCTAACAATAGCCCATGCCAGAAGCGCAGGAGTAGACAGCGGCATAAAAGGCACATTGACAAATATGCTCAGGAAAAATCTTTCAAAACGATGTGACAAGATGATAGCATGCTCTGATCTTGCCGCAAGATCGGTATTTGGTGAACACAGTTATGCTGACGGTCTTGTAAAGATAATGCCCAATGCGATAGTAAATACTTCAGAAAGAGAGAAGATAAGAAACAGGTACAACGTAACCGATAAGTTTGTGATAGGCCATACCGGACGCTTTCACGAAGCAAAGAATCATTTGTTCCTGATCGATGTGTTTAACGATTTCATAAAGATGAGAGATGATGCAGTACTTATGCTTTTGGGAGAGGGGCCTCTTGAGGAAAGTATAAGGGATCATATAAAGGAACTATCTATTGAGGATAAAGTGATTCTTGCAGGGAATCAGAGTCCGATAGCACCATTCTATCAGGCATTTGATGCTTTTGTGTTCCCTTCAATCTATGAAGGAATGCCGGGGTCAGTCTGCCTGTAAATGTTCTTTGGAATGAAAGACTAAGAGATAACCATGCTATACAGCAGATCATGCTAGACAGTGATTATGATGTAAACAATCAGGTAAGATATTATACCGATCTGTATGAAAAAGGCATAGACGAAAACAGATGAAGATACATATCTTTATAGCTCACATGGGGATAGGGGGCTCGGAAAGAGTCTGCGTAAATCTTGCTAATGAATGGGCAAAAAAACATGAAGTTCATATAGTGGTTCTTAACCTTGATAACGATGTGAACACTCATCTTCTTGACAGCAGTGTAAAGGTCCATGAGTTGGGAGTGAGCAGATTAAGGTATGCAGCGCTTCCGATACTTAGGTACATCAGAAAAAACAGGCCGGGCTTTATGTTCATCTTCGGGATGGAGATGGCTATAATCCTAAATAAGCTTAAAAAACTAAGATTGGTAGATACAAAGCTTGTTGTAAGGATACTCAACAATGTAAATATATCTCTGGCAAAGGAAGATAATGTCTCTCCCGTAGTTGAAAACTATCTAAAGAGATCACAGATTCAGATGCAGGACATGGATGTGGTCATTGCCCAGTGCAAGGCTATGGGAAAGATGCTTTTGGATTCAAAGGTTGTTTCTGGTGATAAGCTAAAGGTAATATATAATCCTGTGAGTAGTGATCTTATTTCAAAGGTTGAGGTATTAAGAAAAGAAAACAAAGCGCTAGGCAACAGGATAACCTTCATAGGAAGGATAGATCCGCAAAAACAGCCTGATCATCTGATAAGGGCTTTTGAAAAGATAAAAAAAGAACTGCCTGAAGCAAGGCTGAGACTCGTTGGTGACGGGAATCTCATTGAACAGACAAAAAAACTTGTTTCAGAGCTTAATTTGGATGGTAGCGTTATATTTGATGGTATCAGAAAAGATATGGAAAATGTGTATGCGGATTGTGATGTCGTAGTTTTAACATCACAGTATGAAGGTATGCCCAATGCGCTCATAGAGGCTATCGGCTGTGGCATACCTGTGGTAAGCTATGACTGCCCGATAGGTCCGTCTGAGATAATAGAAGACGGAGTTAACGGATTTATCATAGATCAGGATGATACAGACGAGTTTGCACAAAAGACAGTAATAGCTCTGGGATGAAGATATAATAAAGGCTACTTGCAGGAAATTTGATGCTCAAGTTATAGCGAAGCAGTATGAAGAGATATTTGCATCATTTTAGGAATAATATATGTGCGGAATATGTGGATTTATCTCCAGGGATAATGTGACAATTGAACAGCTCAGAGTTATGAATGATACGATGATACATCGTGGCCCCGATGACAGTGGTGTTGAGATCTATGAAGCAAAGAACGGATATGATAATGGATCTGTCTGAACTGGGTCATCAGCCGATGCACTCACCGATAGCAGACGGTTCTACTCCAAGAGTAAGTGTTGTATTTAACGGGGAGATCTATAATTTTCTTGAATTAAAGGAGCAGATCCCTGAATATGAGTTTAAGACCGGATGCGATACTGAGTTAATTATTTCGGCATATCTTAAATGGGGTAAAAAGTGCTTTGACAGATTCAACGGTATGTTCGCCATAGCCATATTTGACAGAGAAAGTGGCGAAGTCATCTTTGCAAGAGACCGCATAGGCAAGAAACCGTTATATTATTACTATGACAAGGAAAAATTGATATTTGCATCAGAGTTAAAGCCCATAATGAACTATCCGGGTTTTGCAAAGCATATCAATGAAAGAGTACTTGCTAGATACATATCCCAGCAGTACATAGTACATCCCGATACCGTATTCGAAGATGTTTACAAGCTTGAACCCGGAATGATCATGACATTTAAAGACGGTCATTTATCAAAGGAAAAGTACTGGGATATAGCTGACATATATGA
>CADAPR010000157.1 GCA_902789785.1 uncultured Lachnospiraceae bacterium | reverse complement strand
GGCACTGTAAATGTCGATTCCCCGCCTTCGTTCTCATTGTCATATCTGACATTGTCTACGATCATGTAATCATAGTTTTTGCTGTTCCAGACAAGGGTTGCACTTAATCTGCCGTCAGTTCTTGTAATGAGTACCGGTGACTTGATGAAAGCCTTTCCCGATCCGCCTTCAAGTGTTATGTCAACCTCAAATGATCCGTCTTCACTCTCTGCAGAAGTACTAACCTCTTCTTTTGTATTTTGCTTTTCTACAGAAGTAACCCCCTGTGAATTACAGGAGGTTACCGATAAGATACAGATCAATATAAGAAATGACAACACACGCCTTTTTACAACTGTCATTCTGTTCATAATCTTTCCTATTTTTCAGGGCTCTTAACAGATACCTTATGATCGTACCATTTGCCCTTCTTTCCGATAAGCGCAAGATCAAAGTCCTTATCAAGATAAGGTACGGGAACATCAAATCCGTTTACTGTCTCAGTCGTACCGTCACTGTACTTTATCTCATCCTTTGTGGGCTCAAGCAATACCGCATCGCTCTTCTGGGCGTCATCAGCCAGTCCGGGATAAAGATTAAGGATACTGTCTGAAGCAAGGCTTATATGGATAGTCATCTTTCCATCCTTGACTGTAAGCTCGCCCATGCCGTCAAGTTCCTCGTTAACCTTGAACATTGAGCTGTCTGTGACAAATTTAGCACTGTATGTGCCGTCCTTAAGATCTATTGCGGCTGCTTCATCATTTTTTCCTGCAGCCTTCATATCCTTCATTGCTGCAGCTGTATGATCAACATAGAGCTTTTGAACTTCGTCTATTCTTCCAAGACCTTCTATCTGGCAGTCAACAGAATCAAATGCGCCGTCTGCCTTAAACATGCTCTTCCATGAATCCTCCTCGTCGCCTGCCATATCGTTGTTTGCATGATCGCCTGCAACAACCATGAGAGGACGAAGAACTACCTTCTTGTATCCTGCTGTCTTTACAGCTTCGATGATATTCTCGCAGGCTGTCTCTTCAGGCTCGCCTTCAACTGTTCCTATGAATACATTCTTGTATCCGAGCTTGTCCATCTGTGTAGCCATCTGGCTGTAGCTTACCTTTGCGGTATGTGCTGTTCCGTGGCCCATAAGTACAAATGCAGTACTGTCTTTTTCAGCTGCTTCAAGTGAATCATACCCTGCTGTCTTTACAGCTGCCGCTACAACAGCCTCAGCAACAGCTTTCTTGTCATCATTTATAACTTTGGCATCACTTCCGACCTCGCCAAGAAGAGGCTCGGCAACTGCAACTGTCTCAAACTTGTCAGCATATTTATCAAGTGCTTCAACAAGTTCATCATACTCGGCGCCGTGCATCAGATGTGTAGGCTGGATGAGAAGATTCTTTACTCCGTTGGCAACCGCTCTTTCAAGAGCCTGATCCATGTTGTCGATCTTTTCATTATCTCTTGCCTGAACATGGTTGATTATTATCTGAGCCGTAAATGCTCTTCTTACCGACCAGTCGGGATTAGCATCTGCTATTGCCTTTTCGACACTGCTTATATCACTTACACGGCTCTCATTAAATGAAGTACCAAAGCTTACTACAAGTATCTCATTCTCACCAATATTGTCGCCATTGAGCGGATCATCCTTGGATGCATCGCCTGTATCTCTTCCAAAGTAATCGGGATCTGCATTCTCGCCTTCTACCAGCTCTTTCTGAGCATCAGTAAGAGCATCCCATGCCTTCTTTGCAGCCTCGCACTGTGCATCTGTCTGATCTGTACGTTCCTGAACATAGATAGCATCGATAAGTGCTGCAACCTCTGCTGCCTTTTCTTCATCACTTACTTCTTCTGTTACCTCTTCAACGCCTTTTCTTCATCACTTACTTCTTCTGTTACCTCTTCAACTGCATCCTTTGCATCCTCTACAGCATTCTCTACTTCTGTAGCAAGATCTGCAGGTACTTCAACATCTACATTTTCGACATTGCCGCAGCCTGCAAGCATTGAGACCGATGTAACGGTCGCAAGCAGAAGAACCATTAGTCTTTTTTTCATAATATGTTTCCTCCTAAAATATTGTATATATTGAATCAAAAAACTCACCCTGCTTTATGCAGGATGAGTAATCGATTTCACCAAAACAAAGCCATCAAAGAATGATGACTGATGATGCAAGACCAATTACTCGTGGTCCGGTTAATTACCGATCATTTATAAACGGCAGGTCTCCTGGCTAATACATCAACATATGACAGCACGCCTTCCCGGTACTACCCAGTGACAAAAAATAGCTGTCATACTCCGTAACTACAGTGACGAGTTCGCACAGTTTTACTGTTTCCCTTTTAACCTGCAAAAAACAGGCACCGTCTACCTTCTTTATTAAGCTTTCCAAATTGTAGCACAACTTATTTTATTGTTCAAGTAACCCAAATATGCGCGTCAGATGAGTATCCCGTTGCAGTGGTCTATCTCATGCTGTATGATCTGTGCACTCCATCCGGTGTACTTCTGCTTCTGAGGCTTGAAATCCCTGTCAAGGTATTCGACCTCTATCTCAAAATATCTCTTAGTCTCTTTGGGTGCTCCCGCAAGTGACAGACACCCTTCTGTAGTCATAAAGGGCTTATTCTTTGAAACTATCACCGGGTTTATCATGATAAGCTGACCCATTCCGACATTTACTGCTATTATGCTCTTTTTTATCCCTATCATGTTTGCAGCCATGCCGACACAGTCTGATTCATTGGCTACAAGCGTATCTACAAGATCCTTTATAACATCCTTATCCGCCTCTGTTGCCGGATCGGATTTCTGAGCAAGAAAAATAGGATCGTGTACAATCTGTCTGACCATCTGAAGTTATCCCCCTTTATCAGATTCCTGTTATATCACTTACCAGTCTGGTAATGTCATTTATGTTATCGGTCACTTCCTGAGTCGTCTCAGCCTGAGTCGTTGCAGCGACATTTGCTTCCATCACGGCTTTGGTAACCTTTTCAACCTCTTCTGTTATCTCCTTAAGAGACTGCATAATCTCCTTTGCGGAATTGCCGCTTACCTGAGCAAGAGTACCCATTTCGCTTGCGACTACTGCAAAGCCCTTTCCAGCCTCTCCGTTTCTTGCTGCCTCGATAGAAGCATTGAGTGCGAGGATATTTGATCTTGAGGCATTGTTCTGAATAGTTGAAACCTTCTTTAAGCCTTCCTCGACTTTTTCTGAAACCGTCTTAGCGACCCTGCTGATATCAGCAAGCTGATCTGCGAGTTTCTTGGCTTCAACAGCGATAGAATCAACACTGTCAAGAGAATCGTTAAGTCTCTCATCAAGCGTATGGATCTTTTCTTTTGCCTCGATCTCCTTTTCAAGGGAACGTGCGCATACAACAAGTCCTACCACTTCTCCGCCTTCGCTCACGGGTGTCAGTATTCCCCTTACCGGAATTCCCAGTACCTCCTTTGGCATTATGCTCACTGAAGGCTTGTTCTTTTCCATGGCATCCATCATAGCCGCAAGAGCAGGATTGTTTCTGTCAAGCTTGTTGCCGGGTACGGCTGCAGGCATCGAGAATCCCTTTGCCTTCCATGTCTTAAGTGCTGTCTCTCTGTCGCAGAGCGATATCTGATAATCCTCTCCCGTTATCTGATTGACTAGCGGCAGTACCATATCCAGTGCTTCCATTATTTTGCTATCCATCTTTATACCTCCATTATCTGTAACCCGTTATGATCTATTCTATCACAAAACGATTTCCATGCCTATCTTCTGAGGAACAAATCCAAGCGCCTCATAAAACTTCAAAGCCTGTGGATTGCAGCTCCAGACATTTAATGTCACGTTGTAAAACCCTTCTTTTCTTGCATGGTCAATCACATGCTCATAAAGAGCCGTTCCGACATGATTTCCCCTGTTTTCGTCATCTACGCATATATCATCTATGTAGAGCGTCCTTATATCGGTCAGTACATTGTCATCTATGACCTGCTTATATATGCAGAACGCATGCCCGATCACTCTGTCATTTTCATCAACACATACAAATACAGGTGTGGTATCATCCTTTATTATCATTTCAAGCTGTTTTTCATTATACTTTGTTGCTGGTCCCTTGAAGATATCGGGTCTGCCTGTGTGATGAACCATATCCACCTGGATAAGAAGATCCATTATACGCGGGATATCCTTGTTTTCAGCTTTTCTTACTCTGTTCATCGCTATATCCTTCCCATCCATATCTTTGCAAGTTGCGGCCACAGTCCGACCTCGTATCTTAAGTTTATGTCATGAACAAATTCCGGTGGAGCGGGTGCATCATCGCTAAACTGTATCTCAAGTTCTTTTCTTCTCTCATCGCTTACATCAATGCCTTTTCCTGCCTTTACCGCTTCAACCGCCAAAAACACCTGCTTCATTGTATACTCTTCTTCTCCGAATATGCCGTTAAAGAAATCATCATTTGCGACACTCAGTCCGTGTATCCCTGTCGGGAATACATAATGAGCATGATATATATTCTTTTCTCTTAAGGCTTGCGCAAACATATAGCTGTTTATGACAGGGACGGCATCGTCGGGTTCGGTCTGCCATAAAAAGCATGGCGGCGTGTCATCCTTGACATTCTTTTCAAGAGAGAAATAATCGATCTCTTCAGCTGACGGATCCTTACCAAGGAGCGCCTGTATAGAATATTCATGCGTATATTTTCCTGCGGTTATGACGGGATATGAAAGTATGACTCCGTCAGGTCTGTTTGAGACTGCATTTAGTCTCTCATCCATATCCTTTATATCATCAAAATGAACGGCCAGACAGCCGCAAACATGGGCTCCGGCAGAAAAGCCGCAGATTATTATATTTTTACCAGCTATGTGATAATCATTCTCCCTTGCTCTTATAAACCTCACGGCTCTTGATATATCCTCCATGGGCTGGCGCTTTAGCGGAACTGACATCGTTATGTCCGTGGTATAAGTAAGGACAAAGGCATTCATCCCCTGTTCATAAAAAACCTTTGCGACGATCTCTGCTTCCGGCGGTACACACATGCAGTATCCTCCGCCCGGCACTACGATCATGCAGTCCCTGTTAGTATCATCATCATGAAGATATGCATGGATATTTGGTATGAATCCGTATGAAGCCCTGTATGTATACTCATCTTCTTTCCAGATATTTTCTTCAAAACATTTCATATTCAGATCTCCGTATTCACTTTTGGAAGCTTTTTCATTGCATATATGGCTATGATAACACCGATCGCACATACGCTGGTCCCGCAGATGAGCATCGTCTTTATCCCCATATGATCGAGTATCACTCCGCTTAAAAGGTTTGAGAATACTCCGCCTATCGTTATTGCGCTTGTCACAAACGCCTGTCCCTTTACCTGGTCAAGTTCGTTCATCGTACTGCTCACATAATAGGCCGCTGCAGGGATGAATACCGCATAGGCAAAAAGCTGGCATGACTGGCTTAGATACATCATTGCCATGTTTGTCGCAAATATGAGTATCAGTATCTTTACAAAAAAGGCAGTTCCGGAAATGATGAGCAGCCTGTCTGATGTTATCTTTTTAAGGATAAATCCGATCACAGCCATGACAGGCAGTTCCAGTATAGCCTGCAAAAAGTTTGCATATCCGAGCTGTGTCTCGTTTCCTCCGAGGCTTCTTATGATCTGGATCATGAAATCATTGATCATGTTGTGGGCAAAGAAAAAGCATATCGTTCCTATAAGGAAAAGAGAAAATGCGGGATATGTCTTTATAAAAGAAGCCAGATTGTTATGCGCTACGGCCGCACTTTCT
>CADAPR010000156.1 GCA_902789785.1 uncultured Lachnospiraceae bacterium | reverse complement strand
GATAATCATGATTCCAGAAAGTTCTATGAGATAAACGGAGGGATCGAGCATAAGGGCTCCACTCATAACTGGGGCGGCAGGGAATACGAAATGATCTCCTATATGTATGATCTTGATATGATGAATATTTAAAATGACAGTCAATGAGTATTTTAATTCACTGAAAACAAAAGATATCATCTGCTGGGGAAGCGGGAAGCATTTTAAGAACATAACCTGCCCGTTTCTTATAAAAAGCGGTCTTATAAATAATCTAAAAGGTTTTGTGAATGTACCCGGATCGCGGGATGTTTTCATCGGAGAGCGACATTTTGGAAAGATAAGCAAAGATAAGCTCTCGCTGATGGATAATAAGGATACTGTGATCCTTATATGTGTGACAGGATATGATGAGATACTTGACCAGATAAGAAAGGATGGGAAACTCTCACTATTTGAAGCTATCCCGTCGATCTATCTGGAATCATTGTATGAGGATATGCTGCTTTTAGCTGCTGGTAAGCCGCCTGTTAACTACAGAAAAAATGACAGACCCGTTATACCAAAGATCATTCACGGGATATGGTTTTCGGGTGATCCCTTGCCTGAGCTGTATAAAAGATGTCTTGAGTCATGGAAAAAGCATGCACCTGACTTTGAGATAAAGATATGGGACCTTGAAACGTACAAGGCCGATGACTGTCTGTTTTTTAAGCAGGCGATCAAAGATAAGAACTACTCTTTTGCATCCGATTATGCAAGAGCCGACATCTTATATAGATACGGCGGCATATATATGGATCTTGATGTAGAGATGCTTCGTCCCATCGATGATCTTTTATACAATGATGCATATATGAGCTTTGAGTCCTTAGAGAGGATCGAATGCGGATCGGGGATGGGAGCAAAGCCTTTTAACCCTATCATTAAAGAGATATGCGAAAGCTATAAGAAAAGACCGTACTTTAACAAGAACGGGGACTGGGATAATTCCACATGCCCGGTCAGATATACAAAGGTCATAGAAAAGCATGGCCTTAAAAAGAACGGAGGATTCCAGTTTGTTGAGGATATCACCGTATATCCTTTTGAAGTCTTAACTGGAAAGAGCTTTGATACGGGGATATGCTATAACACTGAGTTAAGCTATACGCTGCATCATCACAACGGAAGCTGGATACCCGAAGGCGCAAAGAATGCTATGAGTGATCGGTATGAGAAAATCCATGACTTTCTCATAGAAAAAGGCATTGATGCACAGAATATGAGATAACAGAAAAGAGGAAGGGATCATGAGTGATCTTTTGATACGTGAAGCCAAAATAGATGATGCCAAAATACTGGCTGATATCTATTCGTACTACGTTACTGATACGGCTGTTTCTTTTGAATACAAAGCACCGACTGAAGAAGAGTTTGCAGAGAGGATAAGAAGGATAAAACAGAAATATCCCTACCTTGTATGCTTAAAGGATGGAAAGATTATCGGATATGCATATGCATCTGCCTACAGCAAGAGAGAAGCATATGACTGGACTGTTACAACATCCATATATATCGATAAGGATCATAGAAGGAATGGAGCAGGTTCTATGCTTTATGCCGCTTTGGAAGAAGAGCTTAAAAAGCGCGGGATAGTAAATCTGCTTGCGGGAGTTGCCTATATTGAAAAGGAAGATGAGTATCTTACAAAAGACAGCTGCTTATTTCATCAAAAGGAAGGCTATGTAAAGGTCGCTCACATGAAAGACGTGGGAAAGAAGTTTGACAGGTGGTATGATCTTTTGTGGTATCAGAAGAAAATATAAAAGCAAAAAAAGATCAGTCAGTGACTGATCTTTTTGCTTTATATGATAGGTCATGTTATGAATATGATCTTAATACTTCCGCTTCGGGCAAGCTTGTTTAACTGCTGTTCGTTTATCATTACATCATCATTCATGATATAGACCTCCATTCGTTTATATTCTTTAATTGTATCACTTGAACGTAACAAAAGCGTATATACAAAAAAAGGACCGTCGGTCCTTTTTCTATACTTCGTTATTAAGTATCAGATCTATCATTATCGCGGCTGCTTCCGGATCGAACTGCTTGCCTGCGCATGCATCGAGCTCCGAAAGTATCTCTTCCTTGCTCAGAGCATCTCGATAGCATCTGAATGAGCTCATGGCATCATATGAATCCGCTACACAGATGATACGTGCGATCAGCGGTATGCTCTCGCCTTTAAGATGCTGCGGATAGCCGCCTCCGTCATATCTTTCATGATGATAAAGCGCACCGGCTATTATATCCGGTATAGCCGAGAAATCCTTTAGCATCTCGGCGCCGTGAGTGGTGTGAGTCTCAATGACTTTTCTTTCCTCGGGCGAAAGCTTTGCGGGCTTGTTTAGGATATTGTCGGGGATGCTCATCTTGCCCACATCATGCAACAGAGCGATGTAGTAGATGTTATCCAGCTCCTCTTCATTAAATCCCATGTGGGATGCTATCTGCTTTGTATACTGGGCTACTCTTGAAGAGTGGCCGTTTGTATAAGGATCCTTTGCATCGATGAAGTTCGTGAAAGTCTTTATCGACTGGATGATTATCTGTCTGTCCATCTCGCGGCGGCGCTTGTAGTATACACTCATCACGCGGATCGATATGGTTGATATCAGTGAGATAAGCCATATCATCGTCAGGATGCATGTAACATAGAACATCGCAAAGTGTGTCGCCGGATAGACGGGCTTTACCTGAACTGTAAACTCCTCTATATCGGTTGTTAACGGAGAGAAGAGTATAAAGCCGAACGTCGCTCTGTCATTTGCAAGGATATCATTGTTGAAATCCTTGCCGGTTATCCTTATCCTGTTATCTGCAAGGATCTCGTAATCAAAGCTCCAGTAATCGCTTATCTCGGAATCCGCGGGAAGCGTAAACTCGACAGACCAGTCGACCATGGGATACTTTGTATTGTTGATGACAGCGGCATCATACTGATTTGCCCTGAGCCCGAATTTTTCGAGCCATCCCTTGGATATGGGGATCTCAAAGCCTATATCCTGCTTTGACATATCCTGTGATGCATTCAGTCTGTAGACAACGGGTTCCACATGATGCACCTGGTATCTGACAAACAAAAAACCGGCAATGATCAGTATAAGCATCAGTAAATGAATGATATAAATCCTGTCCAGTAATCTCTTAGCCATAGTCCATTCCTTCTTTAACACTTAATTTTACCTTAATATTTCTTAAAATTCAATAAGGCAGGCACCTATATATAAGTAAAAACGATCGTACTCAAATTGCTTTTTTATCCATAACATGATATAGTGTTCCTAGGTATCTTTGACCACATTATATGGAGGACATATGAGAGCAGAGTGCTATTACGACGATTACGATAAAAAAGAAAATCTTCACTTTGATTCAAAGGTTGTACACGGAGCATTGGGATGCGATCCCATGACGGGTTCGTTAAGCTTCCCGATCTTCCAGACAGCTACATATAAACACAGAGCCTTCGATGTCTCTACAGGTTATCTGTATTCGAGACTTCAGAATCCGACGCGTCAGGAACTCGAGCGTACGATGGCGATATTAGAGGAAGGCTTTGAGGCATTTGCATTCACTTCCGGACAGGCAGCTCACATGGCGCTGTTTGGAATGCTTAAGGACGGAGACCATATCATCCTTTCGGATGATCTTTACGGAGGGACCTTCCGTATAGCAGAGGATATCTTCAGAGAGCTGGGATGTGATTTTGAATATGTCGACATGTCGGATATCGAGAATCTCGAAGCTGCCATGAAGGATAATACAAAGATGGTATTCTTGGAGACTCCCACAAATCCCATGATGAGAGTATCCGATATAAGAAAGGTATCAGAGGTCGCACACAGATACAACGCTGTATTTGTCGTAGACAATACCTTCCTTACTCCTTATTTCCAAAAGCCCCTTACTCTGGGAGCAGATATCGTT
>CADAPR010000155.1 GCA_902789785.1 uncultured Lachnospiraceae bacterium | reverse complement strand
CTCTATGAGTTTAAAACATATAACAAGCAGTTCAACAACAAGACATATCACCATCTGTCCCCTTGTCATAGCAAGTATAAGTCCAAGCGCAGTATCTACCGTTACTGCTAAGATCATATCTTTTTTATTTGAATAATGTTCCCACAGAATTCCGATCAGAACAGTAAACCAAACATAATAAAGAGATATAGTTATTCCCTCAGTCATGACAGTACTTGTCAGTACAAGGCTAGTTTTGGAAGCAAGCGGCGTGATTATGTGTGGCGCAAGTAAAAGTGCCAACGTCGCTATCCTGAATAAACTTCTGAAATCATATATCCTTGATATGCGTCTGTATGTCCAGTAAATGCATATGATTGCAAGGATATTCTGAAATATACCCAGTGGAATACGATATGCTTCCCCTGAAACAGTCTGAAACAGCTGGATCAAGAGAGAATATACCGGTTCTCTCATTGGAAGCTGGTTTGCATACTGAAAACTGTCACCGCAATCCACAACCTCATTAAATATCATAAAGTATATAAATATACCCGCAATGAGAATAAATGCTACTATATCAAATTTGTGATCAAATAATCTCTTTTTTGTATTATCAATCATGACATATACTCCACATACTAATATATATCATTTTTATGAGTTTGCCCACCTTTAATAAATTGTCTAAACATGGTAAAATATCGTTGTTGAATAAATATGATTCGGAGGATCCCATGAAGGTTGTAATACTTGCTGGCGGTTATGGTACGAGAATAAGCGAAGAGAGTCATTTAAAGCCAAAGCCGATGATCGAGATCGGTGACAAGCCAATCCTTTGGCATATCATGAAAGAGTACTCGCACTACGGCTTTAATGAGTTCATCATATGCTGCGGATACAAGCAGCATGTCATAAAGGAATGGTTTGCAGATTATTATCTGTATAACAGTGATGTTACTTTTGATTTTGCAAATCATAATGAAATGACCGTACACCAGAATGTATCTGAGCCTTGGAAGGTAACACTTGTTGATACAGGTCTAGATACCATGACAGGCGGAAGAATAAAGCGAATACAGAAGTACATTGGAGATGAGACATTCATGCTGACTTATGGCGATGCAGTCTGTGACATAGATATAACCAAAGTCCTTGATTTTCACAGATCTCACGGCAAGGCAGCGACAATAACCGCCGTTCCCGTCGGTCAGAGATTTGGAGTTCTCACACTCGATGAGACTGACTCCATTACAGCATTTCGTGAAAAGAGCGAGATCGACAGCAGCTATATAAACGGCGGATATATGATAATGGAGCCAAAGGTCTTTGAATACCTTAAGGATGATACCACGGTCTTTGAAAAAGAGCCGTTAAGCAGACTGTCAAGTGAAAACGAACTCAAAGCATACAAATACAAAGGCTTCTGGCAGTGCATGGACACCAAGCGCGAGAAAGATATGCTCGATGCCATGTGGAATAACGGAGATGCCCCCTGGAAGGTATGGTAAGCAAAAAAGCCTCAGCTGAGGCTTTTTTGATGTCTATTCGTATACTGGAAGATTACTTACATCGTAAACAACTATGTTGTCACCGATTAGTCCTCCTTTATAGACTGCGTTGATCCATCTGATATTCTGCGCTATCACCTTTACATCATTCATGCTCACATCCGTATACTCAAACGGTATCCTGAACGTATCCTCGCATACCGTATAATACTCGAATTTCTTCTCACATGTTGTGTCAAGTACATCAGCCAATTTTTGATCAATTTCATACTGTGAAAGATTAAGGCTTATATAATCAAAATCATCGCCTGTCCTGTAAAGGTCGCCATCTTCTATTATATATTTACTCCAGTCAGTTACCTTAATCACAGTTCCGGGATATTCTTTATCACACCATGAAGACGGTCCAAATCCCGTATAATACTGTGAGATCATATTTCCAGGTGTAATAGATGCCTCTTTGCAATCCTTTCTCTGAACAAGCCTGCTGTCCCTGTCATTAGCAGATGCAACAACGCTTACAAGAACAGATGCAGAAAGGATATCAATAACTGCTACAGTCATCGCTGCAGCACCTATGGCTTTAAGATACTTCTTTGAAGAATCCATTAGCATCATACATCCACATGATATCATCATGATCTCTATAAAGTATAGTTCCATCCCCCATCTTGAATACTGCCTGTTAAGGAAGCAGAGGATCAGGATCTTTAGTATCCCAACAAGGAGTAACAGATATTTCTTAGATCTGTTCTTAATAAGATATGCCATACCAAAAGCAAAAAGCAGGATATAAATAATGCCACCTATATGACAGAATCCGTATTTAATGTAATTGAGAAGCAAAACAGCGTACGGATAACCTTCTGATCCGTCATAAACAGCGATATTGATAAACCCGTCTATAATGGTCTTTTTAAGATTTATCATTATATTTGGTGCAAATAAAAGCATCCAAAGATAATATGAAATGATAGCGTTAAAACCTTTCTTGATAAAATCCTTTACACCATCATTTGAAACTAAAAGGACTACTCCTACATAGCCTATACCTACCGCACCATGCCATTTTTCAAGTGTAGCCATGGCTGCGCCCATACTCATAAGGATAATATATATATTCTTTTTATTATCCATATATCTTAAGGAGAACAGCATAGTGAGTGTAAGGAAGAATAAAACAGGGATGTCTCCGGTTACCTGTTTTGACAGACTCACATAATAGGGAAACAGTGCCATAAAGACAGCCATTATGCTCCCCAGATGTTTTTTAATATTGTTACCTATAAGAAATGAAGTATATATTGTGGCAGTACTTAACAGGATGCTGAAAATACGCACAACAAAATATGCTTCGATCATAGTAGCCGTACTCAGCTCCAGATGCTTAAGTCTCGCACAGATATATACAGGAATAGCCGCAAATTTTGTCACAAACTGTGCCGGATAATATACATAATCGGAATACAGCAGTTTTGTATCAGCCATAAGGATTGCAGGATTTACAAGCTTGCATTCATCCGGCTGCCAGCTGCCTACCAGTCCCCAGTTATATCCGATCATCCTTAAAGCAAATCCAACTATAAGCGCTGATACAAGTATGATGCAGTCCGGTCTGTTTATATTGTAAAATTCGCAAAATTCTTTTCTGTGATTTCTGTCAAATATATTTACAGGCTTAATAGCAAATCTTGTTTTTAGTTTATCATTTCTGCTAATGATAAACATTGTTAAGATTGCGATCACAAATGATATGAATCCGATAGCAGCTATAACCTTTATGCTTGCTGCCTTTTCTTCATCGAATGCAAATACTGCTCCATCCAGTATATATGTTATTATCAGTGTAGCGATCACAGCTGTTACTGCTCTCGATATTGTTTTGTTCTTTATCATCATGTCCCTCTTACAGACCTGCGATCTTACTTTCTATATATTCTTTCCATTTGGCATTGACTATATCGGGAGAAAGTATTTTAGATATCTTAGTCGCTTCTTTTCCAAGCAGTTCTCTCAGATTCGCATCATTCATCAATCTCACAAGCTGCTTTTCAAGTTCTTTTTCATCATCTACAGGAATGAGTATGCCATTCTCATCATGCTTTATAAGATCTGCAGGTCCACCACACGGACAATCTGTAGATATACATGCTAGTCCAAGTGCCATGGCTTCTATAAGCGCATTTGGCATGCCCTCCTGTTTCGAAGGCAGCACAAATATTGATGAATCCTTTATGTAGTCCTTTACTCCTGATACCTGTCCGTGAAAGACTATCCTGTCATCCCTATATTCGTTTTGAAGTTCTTCTTTTGATTCTCCGTCCCCGTAAAGATGAAGGCTCCAGTCAGGATACTCATCCTTTATCTTATCAAATACTTTGAGTACCATCTTCTGGTTCTTGTTTTTATCTATCCTTCCAACCAGAACTATCTCGTTTTTTCTTCCTTTTTCAAAACCCTCGCCTATAAATGATCCATCAATGGAATTAGGCATGACAACAGCTTTCTTTTTAAGATATCC
>CADAPR010000154.1 GCA_902789785.1 uncultured Lachnospiraceae bacterium | reverse complement strand
GGATACACATGTCCGTCTTTTGAACTCCTTGCCCTGCAAAATCCCAGCTCGCCGTCATTTATGCTGCAATGTCTGAAACATACGTTACATACTGCCATATCCTGCTCCGTAGTATTAGTAGTGACGAGTCACTTCAAATCTCTGAAGACTGTAATCCTCGTTATCAGATATCCCTGCTTTCTTCTTTGCTATCGCTATCTGCTCATCAACAGTATCTATACCGTCAAGATCAGGCAAGAGAAGTCCCCGTTTGTATCTGTTGCTCACTATCACGCCATAGCGCTTTACATCAAGTTCATCCTTTGAATCTATATCCTCAGGCTCGCTCAATATATCAACATTTATCTCAAGCCAGTCAAGCTCGTCTTTGGTTATGGGATCAAATCTCGGATCTTTTGTAGACGCGCTTATCGCATTATCTATTATCTCTTTTGCGATACACTCCTTTGTAGCGAGTATCGTTCCTATGCATCCTCTAAGCCTTCCGTGCTCATGGATAGAAACAAAGGCTCCTGCTCTGTTTTGCAAAAGCTCCTTTGGAAGGTCATCAGGAACATCAGGTATGATGCCCTGTGATATGTATTTCTCAATAGTGTTTCGAGCAAGTCTTACATATATATCGCTGGCGTTTTTTTGCTCTGTCAGTTTCATTTCCTGCTTCTTTAAATGTTTTTCAAGGAAATGTCTGTCTTTATCTTCTCCCTTAACAATGAAGCTGCACAGTCCGTATCCAACACCTGTCACATCCTGATGTGAATATACATGAGTTTCAACATTGAGTCCGTCAAGCGCTCCCGCCATGATGACAAAGGAGCGATGTCCGCACTCAGCCGCCTTGTCACAGAAGCTCTCATCAAAATCAAACAACTCGTCAAATGCCGCACGACCGCATACATCCATTATCCGTTCATCATACTGTGGTCCCTCAGGTGCAAATCCGTATGGTCCACTCTCTTTAAGCTTGTGAGACAGATCTCCGCTTGCTACGAATACAGCTTTTCTTCCTACGCGCTCGACTGCCTGCTTTATCATCTGCCCGAATCTGTAATGATCTGTGAGCGGCAGCCCCGAAAGACCAAGCCTTATGATCTTTCCTTTTTTATATTTCTTCCTTATGAAATAGAGAGGGACCATGGTCCCATGATCGAGTCTCTTATCCTTTTCACCCAGAGTCCCCGCGTCAAAAGCATTCCTGTCGGCTATACGCACTATCTCATCAACCAGTTCGGTATCATATTCCTCATCAAAGCTCACCTGGCTTGCGCGAAAATTTCCCAGATCTCCTCTTGCCTTCTTTCCCGGTGAAATATGAAAGTAGTCGGCATACATGATCGAATGCGGGCTTGATATGATGATAGTCTCTGGCTCTAATCTTGCAATCTCATCAGCTATCTTTTCATATGAATCACTGGTGATCTTTATCTGATCTTCTCCGCCTCTTCCTACTTCTGGAACGATCAGCGGAGGATGCGGTACCATAAATGCAGCTATTATCGACATAGTTTACCTCCATCTATCTGTTAAGGATCGCGCTTGCTATAGATACAGACGGATCAACGTAAGGAATGAGCATTGCCTGAAAGGCATGATATATATCAGGCTTTCCGGGCCAGACCGTATCTATCACGCTGTTTTTTTCATCAAGCTGATGAAACCAGGATCCGTACCTGTGATCCATGACGCTCTGATCAAGATATTCAAGATATGCAGAAAAGTCATCAGCATATCTTTTATCCCCTGTAATGCGATACAATACCGATGATGTATTTATCGCTTCTGCCAGAGTCCAGTGCATCCTGTCATGTATAACAGGATTTCCTTCAAAATCCGTAGTATACACAAATCCCTTTTCACCGTCTGCGTTCCATGCATCCAGATATGCCCTGTCATAGAGATCCTTTGCTGCTTTTATATATTCATCAGTCTGTTTACCTGATTCAGATGTGCTCTTTGCATACTGTATGATGAGCCTTGCCCATTCCATCGCGTGCCCCGGTGTTGCTCCGAAGGGCTTGAAAGGATCAGCAGGATTATCCCAGTTAAGATCAGGAACTGCCTTCCAGTCACTGTCAAAATGCTCAGGAAGTCTATAGTTATACTCCTTTGCCCAGGCTATCACTCTTTCTATGATCCGTCCCGCTCTTTTTCTGTATTCTTCATCACCGGTTGCATCTGCAACGGCAAGAAATGCTTCAACTGTATGCATGTTTGCGTTCAGTCCCCGATATTCGTCAAGCCTGTTAAAAGTAATATCCCAGTTATCATAAGCCAGTCCTTCTTTTTCATCCCAGAAGTATCTGTCAAAAACATCAAGGGCATCATACAAAAGATCCTTTGCTGACTTGATATCTGCCAGTAAAGCACTGGTCGCAGCAAGTATCACAAATGCATGGGCATAGCACATCTTATCGGGAAGCGTCTGACCGTTTATCGTTATACCGCTGTAAAAGCCGCCGTATCTGTGATCTTTCAGCTCGCCCGTAAGTCCGTTCACGGCCTGCGTAGCAAGCTGTTCACTCTCGTCAATCCCCAGTATCTTTCCAATGCTGTATACATGAGCCATTCTGGCGGTTATCCACGTCTGCCTTGGTCTTTCTATAAGAGGCAGGCCATTATCCCCCAGATAATAGCTTGAACCTGAAGGAGACGGAAATCTCCTGCCGAAATCAAGCAGCAATATGCCGTTTTTGTACATATAGTCTCTGTTATCAGATGTATCTATAACAAATCTGCTATCCACAAGTAACACCTCTTTGTATTATATGTATTGTTTCTTAATCAGAGTGAAAGTCCCTTTAAAAGATCCTTTAAGGATGTGCCTATCTCTTCAGATTCGGGTATGACAAAATCTCCTTCTTCAACCGTCTCTTCTTCGGGATTCTCAAGGAGCGCCTTTATCGAAAGGGATATCTTTCCATCCTTTATATCTATGACCTTAACGTCAACTTCCTGTCCCGGCTTTAAAACAGTCCCGGGATGTTTGATCCTCTTGTGTGATATCTGCGAGATATGAACCAGACCGTTCATTCCATCACCGATATCTATAAATGCTCCGTAATCCTTGATAGAAGATACCACGCCCTTAAACACCTGGCCTATGCTTATATCCGATACCTTTTTCTTTCTTGCACTTTCCTGCTTTTCCTTTAATATCTCCTTGGCGGAAAGGATCAGCTTATCCTCATCTATATCAGCTTCAAAAACTCTCACCTCAAGTTCTTTGCCAAGGAAGGGATTGCAGTCATCGATCCTTTCAAGAGACAGTTTTGAAACCGGTATGAAAGCTCTGATCCCTTCAAAATCAGCAACAACACCGCCCTTTACTATCCCTGTGACAGTAACTGTGATGTTCTCCTGCGATTCCTTTAACTCTGATGCCTTTCTCCAGGCTAAGAGTTCATCCGTATCATGAACTCCGTCTCCCATAAGGCTGTAGGATTCCTCTAACATCTTTTCATAATCCTTCATTGTTTCTTCCATTTTTGTAACCTCCGATTTATTGATCTTTGAGCATATATGTTCAGTCTGTTCAATGTTTTGTATCATATCTTATTCTGATTCATACACTAACAGTCTGTAATCATCCTTATCCTTTTTTACTATCGCATACCCGCTGCCGGATTGTACAAGATCGTTTGTCTTTTGTGCCTTGTTTTTATCATATGAATAATACTCTTTGGGAATGGGTTCCATTATCTCTCTGTCAAGGTCATAGACCAAAAACTCGAGGCGCAGATTATCGTTTCCTACATCATAGGCGGATTCGACAACGGCAAAACTGCAGTTGATCGCTCCGTCGGCAGCCGGTGTATAGTAGTAGCCGTTCTTACAGTAGCTTTGATAGATATCGTTTCCCTTATACGCCTCTATCTCGTCATCCGACAGCGTATAGCCCATATATCTGTTTAAGATGCTGTTAATGTTTTCAATGCTTATCTTATAGTAATTGCCTTCAATCTCGATATTTGAATACTTGTTAAAATATGACCACATATATGCGAAGTTTAACAGCTCTCCGGTATCAGGTCTTCCGTAATCGTAATACTCCATGTACTGCTC
>CADAPR010000153.1 GCA_902789785.1 uncultured Lachnospiraceae bacterium | reverse complement strand
GAGGATATAGTTGATTACATTCTGTATGCCAAGGAGAAGGGCTGCTCGCTTCAGGGAACTGAGGATCTTGAGGCAGAGTATCTGAATGTTTTGGACGGAATGATCAGATAAGAACAAGGGGAAGATCAAAATGGAATTGTGGTTTTCGGAGTGTCATACAAATAATGTTAAGCTTTCGATAAGAACAAACAAGGAGCTGTATTCCGCTCAGAGCGACTATCAGAGATTTGATGTCATGGATACGCCTGAGTTTGGAAAGGTGCTGATCTCTGACGGGGAGATAGTCTTTTCTGAAGCTGATGAATTCATATATGATGAGATGGTGACTCACGTGCCGATGGCAGTCCATCCCAATGTCAAAAAGGTTCTGATATTCGGCGGTGGAGACGGAGGAGTCGCCACCTGCTTTTCAAAATATCCGGAGATAGAGTGCATCGATCTTGTCGAGCCTGACGAGATGATGGTTGAAGTGTGCAAGGAATATTTCCCGGAGCAGACAGCGGGATTAAGTGATCCCAGAGTACATATCTATTACATGGAAGGTCTGCATTTTCTAAGAAACGTTCAGAATGAATATGACATAATCGTCAATGATTCGACTGATCCTTTCGGTCATGAGGAGGGACTCTTTACAAAGGAGTTCTACGGAAGCTGCTACAAGGCATTAAAGGATGACGGGATCATGGTATATCAGCATGGAAGCCCGTTCTTTGATGAGGATGAGGAAGCCTGCAGGAGCATGCACAGAAAGGTAGTAAAGAGCTTCCCTGTAAGCAGAGTCTACCAGGCGCATATCGCTACGTGCCCTGCCGGTTACTGGCTTTTTGGGTTTGCGTCAAAGAAGTATCATCCGCTTGATGATCTTGATGCAAAGCGCTGGAAGGACAGACATATAGAGACATGGTATTATACGGTAAATCTGCACAGAGGTGCATTCATGCTTCCCAAATACGTTGAAGATCTTCTTGAAGAGGAGGAGGATAAATAATGGCTAGAGTACTTATTATAGGCTGCGGCGGTGTCGCATCTGTCGCTATTCACAAATGCTGTCAAAACAGCGAGGTATTTGATGAGATAATGATCGCAAGCAGGACTGTTTCAAAATGCGATGCATTAAAAGAAAAGCTTTCTTCAAAGACCAAAACAAAGATATCAACGGCAAAAGTCAATGCCGATAACGTGGATGAAGTCATAGCACTTATCAATGACTACAAGCCTGATGCTGTGTTAAATCTGGCTCTTCCTTACCAGGACCTTACGATAATGGATGCATGTGTGGCATGCAAGGTACCCTATATCGATACAGCCAACTACGAAGCTGAGGATACCAACGATCCAAAGTGGAGAGCAATCTATGAAAAAAGATGCAAGGAACTGGGATTCAGCGCATACTTTGATTATTCATGGCAGTGGGCATACATGGACCGCTTTAAGGAGGCAGGCATAACAGGCATACTCGGAACAGGATTCGATCCTGGCGTTACTTCCGTTTTTACCGCCTATGCCTTAAAGCATTACTTTGATGAGATACATACGATAGATATACTGGACTGCAACGGCGGTGATCACGGCTATCCTTTTGCGACAAACTTTAATCCCGAGATCAATTTAAGAGAGGTCTCTGCACCGGGCTCTTACTGGGAGGACGGACACTGGGTCGAGATACCTGCCATGTCCATAAAGAGAGAATATGATTTTGAGGGAGTGGGTATGAAGGATATGTACCTTCTCCATCACGAGGAGATAGAGTCTCTTGCAAAGAACATACCGGGCGTTAAGAGGATACGTTTCTTCATGACATTCGGACAGAGCTATCTGACTCATATGAAGTGCCTTGAGAATGTCGGAATGCTGTCAACGACTCCCATAGAATTCGAGGGCCACAAGATCGTGCCGATCCAGTTTTTAAAGGCACTGCTTCCCGACCCCGCATCATTGGGACCGAGAACTGTCGGAAAGACAAACATCGGATGTATCTATACAGGTATAAAGGACGGAAAGCAAAAGAGCATATATATCTACAATGTATGCGATCATCAGGAGTGCTACAGAGAGGTCGAGTCACAGGCTATCTCATATACAACGGGTGTTCCTGCGATGATCGGAACCATGATGGTCGTTACCGGACTGTGGAACAGACCGGGTGTATATACAGTTGAGGAGTTTGATCCCGATCCTTATATGGAAGCTCTTAACAAGTGGGGACTTCCGTGGAAGGTTGTCGAAAACCCGGTACTTGTAGACTGATACAATGAAGATAAACGAACTGCCCACTCCCTGCTATGTGATAGATGAGGGAAAGCTTGAAGACAATTTAAAGATACTAAGATATGTGCAGGATAAGACCGGCGCAAAGATCTTGCTTGCTCAGAAATGCTTCTCTGCATTTTGCGAGTATGATCTTATCGGCAGATATATAAGCGGAACAACTGCAAGCGGTCTTTTTGAAGCAAGACTCGGATATGAAAAGATGCATAAGGAAAACCATGTCTATTCACCGGCCTACAGAGAACAGGACATGCAAGAGCTGTGCAGGATCTGTGATCATATCATATTCAATTCAAAGGCTCAGCTTTTAAAATATGCACCTGTAGCCGATCTTGTCAGAGAAGAGAGTGGAAAACGCCCAAGCCTTGGCGTGAGGATAAATCCCGAGTGTTCAACACAAAAGGACCATGAGATATATGATCCCTGTGCGAAAAATTCACGCATGGGAATAAAGGCATGCGATATTGATGATGAGATCATGAGTCTTATCGACGGACTTCATTTTCATACACTGTGCGAACAGGACTCGGATGATCTTGAGATAACTCTAAAGGCAGTTGAAGAAAAGTTTGGAGATCATCTTTACAAAGTAAAATGGCTCAATATGGGCGGCGGTCATCACATAACAAGAGAAGGCTATGATATAGATCGACTCATAAGACTGATCAAGCACATGCGCGAAAAGTATGATCTTGAGATATATCTTGAACCGGGAGAGGCTGTTGCTCTGAATGCCGGTTATAATGTCACGACAGTTTTAGACATTGTAAATAATGACAAGGATATACTGATACTTGATACGTCTGCGGCCTGTCATATGCCGGACGTGCTTGAGATGCCTTATACACCACCGCTAAAAGACAGCGCAAAGCCGGGTGAAAAGAAGTATGACTACAGACTTTCATGCAATACATGTCTTGCGGGTGATGTGATAGGCGATTATTCATTTGACCATGAGATACATATCGGTGACAGACTCATATTTGAAGATATGGCCATTTATTCCATGGTAAAGAACAACACTTTCAACGGGATTCCGCTTCCTGCGATAGCCGCTATGGATGCAACAGGTGAATGCAGGATAATAAAGGAATTCGGATATGAGGATTTTAAGAACAGGTTAAGCTGATCATGAGTATAATTAAGGGCTATCCGTCAGATGAGAGTTTTTATATGCCGGGAGAATATGACAGACATCTTGGCTGCTTTATGATATGGCCGACCCGTCCGGGCTCGTGGGGAAGAGATGCATCACCTGCGCAAAGAGCGTTTGCTCAGGTTGCCCTGACTATAGCAGAGTCTGAAGATGTATATATGGCAGTAAGCCAGAATGCGTTTGACTCAGCAAAAAAGATGCTAAAAGATTCTGAAAGGATACATCTTATCAAGGCTGAGAGCGATGATGCATGGGCTAGAGACAGCGGTGCAACATTTGTTGTAAATGATAAAAGACAGCTTCGAGCGATAGACTGGCAGTTCAATGCATGGGGCGGAACATATGACGGACTGTATGCAAGCTGGGACAGGGATCAGAAACTTGCAAAAGTGATAGCTGATACGGTTAATACAGATATTTACGATGCCTCGCACTTTGTACTTGAGGGCGGATCTTTTCATGTCGACGGAGAAGGAACGCTGATAACCACTAAGGAGTGTCTGCTCAGTCCGGGAAGAAATCCGAATATGTCAGAAAATGACATAGAAAACGAGTTAAAAAAGTATCTGGGAGTCACTAAGATCATATGGCTGCCTTATGGAATATACAACGATGAGACAAACGGTCATGTAGACAACTTCTGCTG
>CADAPR010000152.1 GCA_902789785.1 uncultured Lachnospiraceae bacterium | reverse complement strand
AATGCTCAGTCTTCAAGACTGAACGGACTGAATCCGACATTGATAAAGTTCATGACATTTGTGCTTCTTGGTATCTGTGTTGCAGTCGCAGGTCTTATAAAGGTCAGCAGACTCTCAACCATCAACTATTCGGTTGTTGCCAAGGATATAGAAATGGATGCGATCCTTGCGGTTGCTCTTGGCGGTAACTCATTAAGCGGTGGTAAGTTCAATATGACGGCATCTATAATCGGTGCATACGTTATACAGTTTCTGACCACGACGCTTTATAAATTCAACGTTAAATCAACAGCGCTTCCGGCATACAAGGCCGTAGTCGTTATTCTGCTTGTTGTATTCTCAGCACCCGTAGTAAGAGAATTCATGAGTGCAAAATGGAAACAGCTTACAAGCAGCAAAGCAAAGAAGGGGGTGGCTTAATATGGAAACAAAGACCAAGGAAAGCAAAGGCCTCTTTTCAAAACTGTCAGGCATGACAGACAGCAATCTGCTCCTTACGATCACTATAGTTGTTTTTGTACTGATGTACATAGGAGCAATGATATTTTTGGGCAAGGGCTTTTTAAAGCCTCAGGCGTTTTTCAACATACTGAATGAAAACGCAGCACTTATAATCCTTTCATGCGGACTTTCGCTTGTAATGATCACAGGCGGTATCGATATCTCGGTCGGCGGTGTTACGGCACTCGTTACAATGAGCTGTGCGGTATATCTTGATCACAAGAACGGAACAGTCGGCGGAGCGATGCTTTTAGCTCTCGGAATAGGACTTGCATTTGGTCTGGTTCAGGGCTATTTGGTAGCATATCTGGATATCCAGCCTTTCATCGTTACTCTTGCAGGAATGTTCTTTGCAAAGGGTATGACGACCATCATAAACGCAGATCCTTTCAACGTGGCAAATGAGCAGTTCGTTGCACTCAAGAATACTAGAGTGAACGTTCCGGGTATGGGAAGCTACAACAAGAAGGGCGTATATGTAAATGCATATGTCGAGATAGGCGTTATAATAGCCATTCTTATCGTTATACTCATGTTCATGATGTTAAGGTGGACTAAGCTTGGCAGATCCTTCTATGCGGTAGGAGGAAACAGACAGTCAGCACTCATGCTCGGTATCAATGTAAAGCGTACAAGATTCTTATCACAGCTTCTGTGCGGAGTTTTAGCCGGTATCGGCGGATTTGTATACTTCCTTCATGTTGGCTCGGGAGCCGCGACAAACGGTGCGGGGGCAGAAATGAATGCTATTGCATCTTCCATAATTGGTGGTACAATGTTAACAGGAGGAGTCGGCAATATCATCGGAACACTGTTCGGAGTACTGTCTCTTAGTACCATTAAGAACATTGTTGCCTCAGCGGGTCTTGATCAGGCCTGGTGGACCGGTATTACCGTCGCCGCCATGTTGTGCATATTCCTTGTTGTACAGAGTATAGTGGTGGCGCGCAAAAAGTAGATGCATGGGATTACGCGACCTTATAACTAAGGATGTAAAGTCGGAAAATGAATCTAAAACGGCAATGGTAGCACTGAGAGTACTGTATCTCACAGTGCTTATTGCCTTTGTGATAGACCTTCTTATAGCAGGGAGCGAACTGTTTAAGATCAATACAGTAAAGATATTCGGTTTCCTTGCGGCTATAGTTGTTTTATTCATAGGAACATATTATTCAAAGACAAAGACAGCATTGTTTTTATTCATGCTGTTTTTGTTTTTGTGGATACTGGAATTCATCCCGTGTTTCGGATGGAGCGCAGGTCTTCAGAACTACTTCATACTGGTTCTGATGATGCTGTTTTTTGCATCTTACGGAAGACCGGCGATCAAGTTTGTAAATGCAGGATTTGTACTTGTCATACGTATCATTACGATAATGCTCTACGGCAAGATGGCATCTCAGATAGAGATGACTCTGCTGGCTGATAAGCTTATGCAGATAACCAATATCTCGGCAGTATTTTTAAGCATAATCTTTGTGTCATATATGTTCAGTCAGAAAGACAACGAAGAAGAGAGCAAGCTGATGAAGTATAATGACTTACTAAAAAAAGAAGCATATACAGATCAGCTTACGGGACTTTTTAACAGACGCAGAGCCATGGAATATATCAAGACTGTGCGAGAGGAATACCCCGACAAGCCGATAAGCATAGCTATCGGGGATATAGATTTCTTTAAGAAAGTCAATGATACCTACGGTCATGATATGGGTGACGAGGTATTAAAGGATGTTGCTAAGATCATGGTGGATGCGTGCGGAAAGGATGCATTTCTGGCACGCTGGGGCGGAGAGGAATTTCTTATGGTATTTCCTGACTGCAACGGCGATGATGCATATGCTCGCATAGAAGATGTAAGAAGGACCATACAAAAGACTGCGATCAGTGTCGGCGGTAATGAGATACATATCACAATGACCATGGGTCTTGCTGAATATGACTTCAACAGTGATCTTCAGTCTACAATAAAGGAAGCTGATGACAAGCTCTATACAGGCAAGGCTAACGGCAGGAATCAGGTAGTTTATTAAAGAGGAAAAAGATGTATCAGAAGAATCAACTGTTGGAAGTTGAGATAACAGATATCACAAATGACGGAGAAGGTGTAGGTAAGTTAGACGGCTACACCTTTTTTATTAAGGATGCGCTCATCGGAGACCGTGTTCAGTTTATTGTCACAAAGGTCAAGAAGACATACGGATACGGAAAAGTAAAGACTGTTATCTCACCATCGGAATACAGGATAAAGGCAAAATGTCCGGATGCGAGAAGGTGCGGAGGCTGTCAGATACAGGAATTATCTTATGAGAGACAGCTAAAGTTTAAGAGAGACAAGGTAATAAACAATCTTATCAGACTCGGAGGTTTTGAAAGAGAATTCCTAGAATCGATCGAGGAACCTATAATGGGCATGAAAGATGACTGCTTCAGATATCGAAACAAGGCTCAGTTTCCCGTCGGGTATGACAAAGAAGGAAATCTGATCGCAGGATTCTATGCGGGAAGAACGCATAACATCATGCCGATAGATGACTGCATGATAGGAGCATATGAGAATAAAAGTATCTTGCAGGCTATTCTTGAATGGATGAAAAGATACGGGATATCGGCCTATGATGAAGTTATGCATAAAGGAGTTGTAAGACATGTACTTATCAGAAAGGGCTTTGCACTTATCGATCGCCTTTTATCAGTGGCAAAAATACAGAGCATATCCTACAGCATTAATAAAGAAAAGACAAATGTCATTATGGGCAACGGTTATAAAACGCTGTACGGATCTGATACCATAACCGACAGCATAGGAAATCTTGAGTTTAAGATTTCTCCTTTGTCATTCTATCAGGTAAATCCCGTTCAGACCCGAATGCTGTATGAAAAGGCCCTTGAGTATGCTGATCTTGGAGGCAGTGAGACCGTATGGGATCTTTACTGCGGAATAGGAACTATATCGCTTTTCCTTGCAAAAAAAGCCGGTCACGTATATGGCGTAGAGATAGTTCCCCAGGCGATAGAGGATGCAAAAGAAAATGCAAAGATAAATAAGCTAAATAATACAGACTTCTATGTAGGCAAAGCCGAAGAAGTCATAGACAGACTCTGGGAGAAGAACAAAGACAGTAAAGAAGGTACAGAAGGATACCGCATGACTCATCCCGATGTTATAGTAGTTGATCCGCCGAGGAAAGGATGTGATGAGCTGTGTTTAAGCACTATACTGAAAATGTCGCCTGACAGAATAGTATATGTAAGCTGTGACAGCGCTACACTTGCTAGAGATCTTCGATTACTCTGTGATAATGGGTATGTATTAAAGTCATTTACTCCCTGTGATATGTTTCCTCATACGGTTCATTGCGAGGTAGCAGTCTCGATGTCTCGAGACAGGGCGAGACAATAGAACTATTCCAGGAAGGAAATTTTAAATGAAGTTTAAGAATGTATTGATCGTTGTTAAAGACATTGAAAGATCCAGACGGTTTTATCATGATCTGTTTGGCCTTGAGATGATTCTTGACAATGATGGAAATATGATTTTGACAGAGGGATTGGTACTGCAGGAGGAGAAATACTGGACAGAGTTTCTTGGAAGAGAGATCGTTCCGGAAAATAATTCCTGCGAGCTCTATTTTGAGGAGTCAAATATTGAAGGATTCATAGAGAAACTCGAGAAGTATTATCCGGATGTAAAATATGTTAATCGATTGATGACCCATAGCTGGGGACAGAAGGTCATACGTTTCTATGATCCTGATGGTAATCTGATAGAAGTGGGGACACCGGTTTAACATGGCCAATATTATAACCGGCATCCGAATCATGTGCAGTATTGCTTTGATGTTCTGCCCTGTGTTTTCAGCGGCGTTCTATGCCTTGTATATCACTGCCGGGATCAGCGACATGATAGATGGGTTCGTTGCACGGAAAACAGGAACTGTAAGTGCGTTTGGATCGAAACTCGATACAGTGGCTGATTTTGTTTTTGTCGTTGTGTGTCTGATAAAATTGATCCCGGCCATTCAAGCACCGACCTGGCTTATAATCTGGATCATCGTTATTGCCGTGATCAAGGTTATTAACCTGATTTCTGGATATGTGATGCGAAAGGAAATGGTTTCCTTACACACGAAAATGAATAAGGCGACGGGAATACTGCTTTTTGTGCTTCCACTGACATTAGCGTTTGTTGATCTGAAATACAGCGGAGTGTTTGTCAGCGCAGTAGCGGCATTCGCAGCGATACAGGAAGGAGTCCTGATCAGAAAAGGAGAAATATGAAAAAGTGGTATGACGAAGAATATGAATTTAATATAGAAGTTGTCGGTTTTTTGCACGGTGATCATACGGAAAGGTACTGCCGAAACGGTGAAGAGATCGGAGACAAATATACCTGTACATACGGATGTCCCGTCAATAAGGACGGATACGGGATCTGCTCAAAGACTATGATGATGCTCTATCCTTTGATGGAAGCTGTAAGAAGCGGCGGAGATCTGGAAAATCTTGGCGGTGATTCAAAGTATTCAAAAACTATCGTTTGTCCTGACGGGTGTGTGATATTCAAACTGACAGCAACGCCGCTGGGAAATGAAAACTTCCATAAGGGCGGATTCTGGGATTACCCGGATGAAACCTAAAGTATTTAGATGAAATGAAAGGAAAAACATGAACAGGGAATGGTCCGATCTTAATAAGGATATGCAGGCTCTTATAAAGAAGAAATATACTTTTCCTGAAGGCAAGGAGACTCTGTTTAAGCTGCGTGATGAACTTATGAAGACAGTTGATTCTTTTAAGGGAGATCTTAAAAGAAAGGACTTTGATTCAATGCCGTTTATCAATGCAGACGGATATCACAGCAAGAACATCGCATATTCCATATGGCATATTTTCAGGATAGAAGACATAGTTGCTCATACACTGATCCTTGATGATGAACAGATTTTTTTCAGCGGTGATTACAAAAAAAGAACAGGATCACCTATCATCACAACAGGCAATGAACTGGTTAAGGATCAGATCGCTGAGTTTACAAGACGGCTTGATATAGATGAGCTGTATGCATATATTAAAGATGTTAAAGAGAGCACAGAAAAGATCATAAGAGATCTGGCGCATGATGATCTTAAACAGAAAGTATCGGATATCAGGCGAAAAAAGCTGGAATCCCTTGGTGTGGTGAGTACAGATGAAGCGGCATACTGGCTTATAGACTACTGGTGTAAAAAAGATATCATGGGACTGATCAAGATGCCTTTTTCAAGACACTGGATAATGCACATTGAAGCATGTCTGCGTATAAAGGAAAAACTTTGAGGGACACGGAAATGACCGTGTCCATTTTTTATGGGAAATACTTGACTGGAGAAATGATCTAAGTTATAATATATCAAAATGATATATCAAAGTGATATAATACAGGAGCAAAGAATGGCAAGAGTTAAAAGAATAAACATGGTGATACTGGGGCTGTTAAATCATGAGGATCTGACAGGGTATGACATAAAAAAGCGTATCGACAGCTCTATCAGCTTTTTCTGGAACGGAAGTTTTGGAAATATATATCCGGCCTTAAAGGAACTTGAGAATGACAGTTTTATCTTAAGCAGCAATGATTCTGTCGGAGGCAGGGAAAGGATCGTTTATCATATCACTCAAAATGGCAAAATGCATCTTAAGGAATGGATCAGTGAGCAGCAGGCCGTCAACGAGCTGAGATATGAAACACTCTTAAAGCTTTTCTTTGCAAAAGGAGCAGATAAAAAAACCGCTGTTCATAACATTGAACTGTTTGAAGACAGGATAAAAAAGGATCTGAGTATCCTTAAGATGCATTGCAATACACTTAAAGATAACCTTAACAGTGAAGATCATATGTATTTTTATCTTACCGCCCTGTTTGGCGTTGAAAGCTACGAGGCGTATCTTAAATGGTGCGACAAGGCTAAAAAGATGATAAATGCTAATGATCAGTTTAAAGGGAGATGACATATGAAGAGACTGGTGGTTTATTATTCACTTTCAGGAAATACCAAAGAAGCAGCAGAAAAGATAGCGTCAGCACTTAATGGAGATCTTTTAAGACTTGAGACCGTAAAGGATATGCCAAGAAATTTTGTTTCGCAGATTATAGTAGGCGGAGGCCAGGTCATGATGAAATATGTGCCGAAACTAAAACCGTATGATAAAGACATTTACAGCTATGATGAGATAATCCTGGGCTCTCCCATCTGGAATTCAAAGATAGTTCCTGCGATAAACGCATTTCTTGAGGATAAAGATGCGGCAAAAAAGGTGACAGCGCTTTTCTTTTTAAGCGGCGGCGGTGAGGTGAAAAAAGGCCTAGAAGCGATAACAAAAAAGCTGCCAAACCTCGTAAATACTGTTTCGCTGCTAGACATAAAACATGAGGATTCTAAAGACAATGACATAAAGATACAGCAGTTTGTTGAAAAGATCAAAAGCTAAGGGAAGTAAAAAAGTGTGAAGATGGCATATATAATCCTAAAGATCATAATGATCGTGCTTATCGTATTTTTTTCAGCAGATGCGATAATGCAGACTGTCTCATATTCATTTTATAAAGGAGACAGGCAGTTAAAAGATGTTGCATATGAACCTGTCAAGATACAGATTTCAGAATCGCTGTACGGATATGGTTATGATCTTGGATCGGATTCCGACAAGGTCATTTTAATTTTTGGCGGTTCCATGTATATCGCATACAATACAATAGGAATGTA
>CADAPR010000151.1 GCA_902789785.1 uncultured Lachnospiraceae bacterium | reverse complement strand
CAGATACCTTGGAGAAAAGATGAGAAACGTTAAGGTCGCAGCAGTTCAGATGAGCTGCCAAGCAGTTGTAGATGAAAATATAAAAAAGGCTGAGAAACTTATAGAAGAAGCTGCTGAGCGCGGCGCAAACATCATTCTTCTTCCCGAGCTGTTTGAAAGACAGTATTTCTGTCAGGAGAGAAGATATGAATACTATGAGTTTGCAAAGAGCATCGATAAAAATGATGCTGTAAGGGCGCTTAAGCCTGTTGCTAAAAAGCTAAATGTCGTACTTCCATTAAGCATATATGAGAGAGACGGCAACAGCCTTTACAACACGGTCGTAATGATAGACGGCGACGGGAGCATACTCGGAAAATACAGAAAGACCCATATTCCGGATGATCATTTCTATCAGGAGAAGTTTTACTTTACACCCGGAAATACAGGCTTTAAGGTCTGGGATACAGAATTTGGAAAGATCGGAGTAGGCATCTGCTGGGATCAGTGGTTCCCTGAAACAGCAAGGAGCATGGCGCTTATGGGTGCAGAGATGCTTCTCTATCCTACAGCGATAGGAAGTGAACCGATACTTGATGTGGATTCGAGTGAACACTGGAGAAGAGTCATGCAGGGACATGCAGCCGCCAATCTGATGCCTGTTATAGCCGCTAACCGTATCGGGACTGAATCGGTCATGCCGTGCAAGGAAAACGGCGGTCAGGAATCATCGCTAAAGTTTTACGGCAGTTCATTCATAACAGATAACACAGGTAAGATAATCGCTGATGCAAGCACAGATAAGGAAGAGATAATTTATTCGGATTTTGATCTTGATAAGCTTGATGAGGACAGACTCTCATGGGGGCTTTTCAGGGACAGACGCCCATCTCTTTATCAGAAGATAGTTGATTAAATCAAGAAAACCCGGGATCAACCCGGGTTTTTCATATTATACTTGTTCTCATACATGAGTTCATCGGCCCTCTTGAATATCGAAGAAAAATCTTCGTCAAGAGTCCTGTCGTATTCCGCCATTCCGGAAGCTATCGAGATGCGTTCGGTTAGCGGAACGGAATCGCCTTTCTCCTTAAGGACTTTCATATGCTCACGCATGCCTGAAAGCAGTTCATGACGTTTTTCATAGTCATCGTTTTGAGCGATCGAAACAAATTCGTCACCGCCGATCCTGAATACAGGACTGTGCTTGAATGTATTGCATATGAGCCTGCAGGAATTCTTTATGTAGGTATCGCCCTTTTCATGCCCGTACATGTCATTTATCATCTTGAGATTGTTAACATCAAAATAAATAACCGCAAAAGGCTTGTTCTCGCCTTCGATAAAGTCTGCTTCAAGATTCTTCAGATATTTTTCGTATGCCGTACGGTTTTTGACTCTGGTTAGAGCATCCTGATCCATGAGTTCCGAAAGCTTGATGTTTAACTCCTTAAGCTGGACGTTTCTCTTAAGGAACATGAGGATTCGGTTTACTCTGTTGTTGAAAAGATACAGATCCATAGCGGATATGGAAGCCAAAGCATCTCCGAAGATGATATAGCCGCAAAGGAAAGTCTCATAATAAAGAGGGACCATTGTATAAAGACGGTTTTCCTTGATGATGTCACTTTCGGGTATGATATCTTTTCGTGACACTTTGCTAGCCTTAGTCGGGACAGATCTAAATTTTCCTACTGTCACGTTGAATTCATCGCCGAATTTATATGCAGGCAGAGGTATGTCATTACCGATATCTTCAAATAACGGATCGAGCATGATGTAAAACGTGTCTCCCTCAGAACCATTACTGTTGTTGAATATATGCTTAAGGTTGTTTGACAGCTCGTCGTAACTCTGGGATTTTAAGATCGCCTGTTCAAGCGAGAACAGTCTGCCTGTTATGCCGTAGTTCCTCTGGGTCGAATACGGACGCAGGTATGCATAGTGGCGTCTTGCCATATCTCCGTTAAAATCATTGCAGCCGCAGCTTTCCTTTGAAATAAAGGTGCTGTCTGTATAATCGATATGTATGCTGTTATCGCCTTTAAGGATGGCTGAAAGTCTTAAAGCAGCCTGTTTACCTACTCTTTCATAGCACTGATCTACTGTAGTGATGGCAGGATAGAAATTCTCTCCCTCAGCCAGATTGTCAAATCCCGATACGAGGACCTGATCGGGAACAGATATGCCGCCGTCCTTAAGTGTTACGATCGAATGCATCGCAAGCTGATCGTTGGCACATACTATGGCATCGGGCAAGTGTCCTGAATCTATTATCTTATCGATCTCTGCTTTGCAGGTTCCGACTTCCCAGTTAGTGTAATGGATATCTATGCTGTCAGGATCAAGATCGTGATCTGTCATGCATTCGCGAAGTATAGAAAGGCGCTGATTTGAATCAGCATTTTCTAAAGAACCGGCGATATATGCAAAATCCCTTGCTTTGTGAACCTCGATCATATGCTTGCACAGATCATACATTCCCGGATGGTTATCCACACTTATACAGGTAAATGAGTCGTGTGGCAGACCGATGCTGATGGCCGGTATTTTGGCTTCCTCGATCGAAGAAAATATCATTTCGATATCATCGGTAAAATTTAATCCCGGACCGAATATGACAGCGGCATCGAACGAATCAAGCTTTGGAAGGGCATAGATCATTGATTCTGCCTTTCGCTCCGTCGGGTCCATCCCGTAGGAACTGTAGCAGGTGAATAAATAAACATCGACTGAGTCCTTTTTCAGGGAATTTACAAGCCCGTTTATGAAATTTACAAGATTTTCGGCTGTCCAGCCGTTTGCAAACAATGCAACTCTCTTTTTCATAGTAATAATTTTAAAGAAAAATATCGTTCAGTTCAAGAAAAATCTAAAATATATGCATGGTATTGAGTTGACATAAGTGGTATGATTATATGTATGAACAAAAGACTGCGAGATATGATGAACAATACATATATACATGCCGTTGTGACAGCTGTTTTGGCAGGCTGTCTCTTTTTGGTATTTGTCATTGTCTGTCATATCACTCCTTTTGGAGACAACACATGGCTTGTATATGACATGAAGCGTCAGTATGCAGATTTTTATTCATATTACAAGACCATTTTATCTGGAGAGAACAATATCATCTATTCGCCTGCCATTGCACTTGGTTCTGCAGCGGTAGGCTTTTTCACATATTATCTTTCAAGTCCTTTTCTTATCATCTTAAGATTCTTTGATGAAACAAAGATCCCTATGGCGATAACTCTGATGATAGGATTAAAGCTTGCCTTGTCTGCAGGAAGCTGCGATCTGTTTCTTGACAGGTACGTTACAGAAAAAGATCACCTAAAAAATGACGGTCATCATCCTAAAACTTTGATCTTTGCATTAAGCTATGCATACTGTGCGTATATGATAAGCAACAGTGTAAACCCCATGTGGCTGGATGTCTTTGCTCTGATGCCTGTTGTGATCTTAATGCTTGACAGACTGATAGAAAAGAAGGCAAAAACCGGGTATATCATCACTCTGGCTCTGATGCTGTGGTGCAATTACTACATGGCTTTCATGGTATGCATATTCATAATCATGTGGATGACATACAGACTCATAAGTGATCCGAAAGGCTTAAGCGGAAAGCTTATAAGAGTTGCTCTATGTTCCTTCTGGGCAGGATGTCTTGATGCAGTTTTGATCCTGCCGACAGCCCTTGAACTCATCGGCAGTCCGAAGGATATTTTTGTTCTCGGCCTTGAAACGACAAAGGGAAATCTTACACTTAACGGCATACTTGTAAAAATGTGGTTTTTGGCATATGAACCGATAGAAGCCATATTCGGTACACCGTTAATCTATGCAGGAGTGCTCATTATCTTTCTCGTTCTTTTATATGTCATGAACAGCAACATAAAGATCGCTGAAAAGATCTGCATGATACTTATGCTCGCCGTCTTTATTCTTTCCTTTGCATTTGACAAGATAAATCTTATCTGGCATGCGGGTATGGAGCCGTCAGGCTACCCGTACAGAGAAGCATATCTTTATGTTTTCATCTGCATAATCTGCGCCTGCAGATGCTTTAACAGATTAGACGGCATAGATATAAAGAGGGT
>CADAPR010000150.1 GCA_902789785.1 uncultured Lachnospiraceae bacterium | reverse complement strand
CATGGAATTTACAAAAGTTGGAAATGAACAGATCACGCTTTTGATGATAGGAACAGCACTTTTTATTGTCATACCGATTATCGTAGCAATAACCTGGACGATAAGAAAAAAAGAACGTTTTTCAACCGTTATTGTCGGTGCGCTTACATTTTTAGTGTTTGCGATCATTCTGGAAAAGCCGATCCAGAATGTACTGGTATTTCCGGTTCAGATGGGGTTTGCTGAACATGGCGTAAGCAGATTCATAAATGCAAGACCTGTTCTGTGGGCTTTTATAGTCGGACTCTTTCCGGGAGTATTTGAAGAAACCGGACGTCTTGTGGCTTACAAGAGTGTATTGAAAAACCGTAATAACAAAGAAACATCCATATCCTACGGCATAGGACATGGTGGGTTTGAAGTTATGCTGATCTTAGGTTTAACTTTTATAACATATATTTCATATTCATTTATGATAAATGCAGGAACATTTAATACTGTTGTAGATCAGGTCTTAAGACAGGCGCCTGATCAGGCAGATCAGATATATGCCATTGCAGATAAACTTGCTACATTTTCAGTTTCAGATCTTGCAGTAAACGTCATTGAGAGGATATCTGCCGTTCTCTATCATATAGGTGCATCCATAATGGTATTTTATGCATGCAGGGAAAGGAAGTATTTCTGGCTTTATCCGCTCGCGATCCTTATTCATACGCTTATGGATGGTTTCCTGGCTCTTACATTGGTCAATGTGATCGATATATCTGAATGGGCATTTGAAGGATTGGCCGCTGTCTGCTCGTTGACTGTATTTTTCACGGCGTATCTCATGTTATATAAAAAGGATAAAGGTGATCTTTAAACAGATCAGTTTAGAGCATGCTAAAAGGGACTGTGACCAGTCCCTTTTTTACATGTGACATTATCTTACTGTTATATATGAATCACTGCCTGCAAGTTTAATTGCATCGATGTTGTCGGTATTAATTATTGTAACTCTTGAAATGACATTATCATCTGAACCTGAGAAGAGTGAAGTCTTTACGCTTTTTATCGTAAGTATGACTTCTTTGCTCTTTAATGTGGAAACATCGGTTTTGTAGCTCTTGATCGGCTTTGTGCTGGACAGATTTATGAGCTTTACCATGTCGGTATACATTTTACCGTTATCATCGGTATTCAGATATTCGACATCTACTGCCATGCAAAAATCTTTTGGCATGCCGTAATAATCTCTGTCGGGAATCACATACATAAAAGAGCATTCGGACAGATCCTTGTCATGTTCATACAATACAACAGCTTTCTGCGAAATGTCGTAATATGACACTGGTTCGCTGTCTGCAATAAGACGGGGACATGTCAGTTCTATTTTTATATCATCTTTGCTTACAGGTACTATGGGAACAGTAAATCCTAAAACTATGAACACGGCTAAAATGACAGCAAAAGCAGCGATGAATCCCGATCTGTTTGCTTTTTGCTTTACATCATGAGATACTTTTTTTATAAGCTGTATATCAGAAGTGCCGGGATCTATATCTTCGGGAGAGACTTTGTCAGAGTCATTGCCCGGCACTTCTGATCTCATGGCGTCATAGGCGCTTTTGCAGTCTTTGCAGCTATCTAAATGGTCATTTATTATTTTATCTGTCTCATCTGAACACAGTCCGTCTATATAAAGAGGAAGCAGGTCCTTTATCATACAGCATTTTTCTTTATTCATCACTCATCATCCCTTTCAGTTTTTCCTTGCTTCTGTAAAATGTTACGCGAGCCCAGTTTTCGCTCTTGCCAAATACCGCGCCTATCTGCACAAAGTTAAGGTCTGCATAGATGTGCAGGCTTACCACCTCTTTTTCTGTTTCGGATAGTTTCTGGATACATTCAAAAAGCTTTTTACGCTGAAGCCTTTCTATGGCCTCATCCTCAACGTTTGATAGATCGGCTGCGCAAACGGCATACTCATCGTCGAGTGAAAAATTGTTATTATCTTTTCTTTTCAAATGATTGAAATATATATTCTTTGCTATGGTGCATAACCAGCCAAAGAGACTTATGCCGTCGAATGAATCGATATTCTTTATCGCTCTGTAAAAGGTTTCTGATACGATATCATCAGCCGTATCTGGATCTCGGCAGATGGATACCACATACTTTTTTAGCGGCACACAGTATTTTTTATATATTTCCTCCATTTCCTTCATAGATTCTTCACTCATATAATATAAACAACTCAGATGATGAAAACGTTACATATATTTTAATATATCATATAATTTAGCTATATTATTTTGTATACGACGAATCGGTATGATACTATTGTAGGAAAAAGGGGGATAAGGATCATGAATGTAACAATAGAAACAGAAAGACTTCTTATCAGGCCGGTAACTGTAAGTGATGCCGAGGAGATATATAAATGGGCATCTGATCCGGATGTGACAAAATACATGATATATGGGACTCATCCCAATATAGAGCATACCAGGCAGTGGCTTGAAAGCCTTGATATCAATGATGAGGATTCATATGACCTTGGCTTTGTATATAAGGAGACAGGCCAGCTTATCGGCATGGGCGGAATAGTATACAGAAAAGAAGATGACAGGTGGGTGATCGGATACAATCTTAGGAAGGATCACTGGGGAAGAGGCATTGTTGTTGAGGCATTAAACGCTATCATAGATCATGTAAGAAAGCATAGAGAAATAAAAGCGATAGTCGGACAGTTTGCTATAGAGAACACAAAGAGCAAGAGAGTGATGGAAAAACTCGGAATGCATTTTTTAAAAGACAGCGAGTATACAAAACTTGATAACAGCGCAACATTTAAGGCAAATATATATATAAAGGAATACTAAGATATGGTTTTAACAGGTTCTGAAAAAAGAGTTTCCAAGATTGATACATATTTAAACTGTGCGGAAGTGTTTGCTTACAGGAGCACGTGCATCAAGAGAAAGTACGGTGCGGTCATCGTCAAGGATGATGCTGTCATCTCGACGGGATATAACGGTGCTCCAAGGGGAGAGGACAACTGCTGTGATATCGGTCGCTGTCCCAGGATAGAGAGAGGCCTGCATCAGGGTCAGGGATATGATGTCTGCAGAGCAGTCCATGCCGAAGCGAATGCGCTCTTAAACTGTTCAAGAGAACAGACCATCGGAGCGGATCTTTATCTTACGGGTGTAAATCCGGATGACAACTCCATTCATGAAGCAAAGCCGTGCCCGCTGTGTGCCAGGATGATCATCCAGGCCGGTATAAAAAATGTTTATCTTAGGATCGGCTCAAAAGAAAATGAGTACAAGGTTGTAGCTGCAAAGGATCTTAAATGGGTTGTTGAATGATCACAAACAGACTCGAGTATATAATAGACAGATCAACAGGAATAGAGACAGTAAGCTATGAGGATGTAGATATCTCATATCCGAATCATACTCATATCGGCCACTGTGTGCTTGGCATTGTTACCAAGGGAGAGGTGGGAGTGAGGATAGGAGACAAGGAATATGTCTGTCATGAGAATGAATACTTTTCGATAGCATTAAATGTTCTGCACTCGATATATCCGATATCAAAAACCTATTCCATGATAAGCATATGCATTCCGAAAGAGGATATAAACAAAAAGGAGCTTGATATCATAAAGGAAAAGATCATCGGCAATCCTCAGATGGAGCTAAGCATAGCGGATATGTCAGATCAGGTTCATATAAGCTCGTATCATATGATAAGAAAGTTTGCTTCTGAAAACGGACTGACTCCGCATAAGTTTCAGCTTCAGTGCAGGATAAGAAAAGCTAAGGAGCTTTTACTGGAAGGGATGAAGGTCGCGGATGTTGCCGCAGCTGTCGGATTCTGCGACCAGAGTCATCTATGCAGGGTATTTAAGAAACAGCTTGGCATAACACCTGATCAGTACATCAAGTCAGCAATTTTATCCAATGAAGAAAAACAGATATGAAATAGAATGATCCTATAAATAAAGAAAGAGAGGATCATTTTATGAAAAACGAAGTATTTGAAGCATTTGATCACGGCAGGATGGCAGTAGTGGGAAAGACTGTGGATTTTGATACGATCGAGTGGTCTAAGCATCCGGTATTTGAGGGAGTTGAGCTTAAGCATATTATTACGGGCAGTGAAACGGATGGTGAATTCAGCTATCATCTTGT
>CADAPR010000149.1 GCA_902789785.1 uncultured Lachnospiraceae bacterium | reverse complement strand
GGAATGTGATCACTTTTTGCTTCCTTCGTATCTTTTTTTGATTCTACCTTCTGAGCTGTGGAAACAACTACTGCCTCAGCTGCGGTCACGATAAAACATGCCATATTTATTTCCTCCCTGATAAGTCAGATTTAATGAACATCTTCATTATAATATATAATCAGGCCATAAAAAAGTGATTTGTTTAAAACAAACAACAAAGAATCCAATTTTCAAATGGTGAGCGATTTTTTCCTTTGAGGTTTGTACTGATACGTGATATACTATGAGCGTACGGTCATCAGACCATATCTCAAATAATATTTTTCAAAGAAAGGAAATTAAAATAATGGCTTTAGTAACAACCAAAGAGATGTTTAAGAAGGCCTATGACGGCGGTTACGCTGTTGGTGCTTTCAACGTTAACAACATGGAGATCGTTCAGGGTATCACAGAGGCAGCCGGAGAGCTCAACAGCCCTGTTATCCTTCAGGTTTCCAAGGGTGCGCGTGCTTACGCTAACCACACTTATCTTGTAAAGCTCGTTGAAGCTGCAGTAGAGGAGAATCCTCAGATCCCGATCGCTCTTCACCTTGATCACGGTGATACATTCGAACTGTGCAAGAGCTGTATCGACGGCGGTTTCACATCTGTCATGATCGATGCATCTTCTAAGTCTTTCGAAGACAACATCGCACTCACAAAGCAGGTTGTTGAGTATGCTCACGACCACGGCGTAGTTGTTGAGGCAGAGCTTGGCACACTTGCCGGTATCGAGGATGAAGTAGTAGTTGAATCAGGTCACGAAGCTTACACACGTCCTGAAGAGGTTGAAGAGTTCGTTGACAGAACAGGCTGTGATTCACTTGCTATCGCTATCGGTACAAGCCACGGCGCTTACAAGTTCACTGCTGCACAGTGCACAAGAAATGCTGACGGCATCCTTGTTCCCCCTCCGCTTCGTTTCGACGTATTAGAGGAGTGCATCAAGAGACTTCCCGGATTCCCGATCGTATTGCACGGTTCATCATCAGTTCCTCAGGAATTCGTAAAGATGGTTAACCAGTACGGCGGAAACATGCCCGATGCTGTAGGTATCCCGGAAGAGCAGCTTCGTCAGGCAGCTAAGCTTGCTGTATGTAAGATCAACATCGATTCAGATATCCGTCTTGCTATGACAGGTAACATCAGAAAGTACTTCGCAGAGCATCCTGATCACTTCGATCCCAGACAGTACTTAAAGCCCGCTCGTCAGGCTGTTAAGGACATGGTTGCTCACAAGATCCTTTACGTTCTCGGATCAGACGGCAAGGCCTAAGGAGAATAAACACCATGGATGTAAAAGAAAAGATTAACGAGATAGTTGAAAAAGTAAAGAAGGATCCGAAGTTCATGGAAGAGTTTAAAAAGGATCCTGTAAAAGCAGTTGAATCTGTAGTGGGAGTAGATCTTCCCGATGACGCAGTCAACAAGGTTGTTGCAGGCGTTAAGGGAAAGGTTACACTCGATAAGGCAGCCGGTGTAATGGATGCTTTAAAGAATCTCGCAAAATAACATATCAACAAATTAACCGGCAGGTCAGATGACCTGCCGGTTTCTTAGTGTATGGATATTTTTAGTCTGTTTTTACCAAAACAAAGGAAAGTTCGTTTTCTTTACCCTGCTTCAGGATATCTATAAGACGATATGCAGGACCGGTAGGATGAGTACGTCCAAGTTCCCATGCTTCAATGGTCTTTTGCGATACACCCATATAGTTGGCAAATACCTTCTGAGTCATTCCGGCATTCTTGCGGATTGCCTTGATCTCGTCATTAGTATATTTAGTCACAGGGGAGATAATAAATGCGGTAGTCCTGGCTTTACCCTTACCTTTTTCGTAATCTATTGCTTCCTGTAAGCCTTCTTTTAAATCCTCAAAAAGTGAATTCATATTTTCACCTCCTGTTCTTAGCAGCTTCTTCCTTCAAAGCTTTAACAAGTTTTTTTAATACATTTTTCTCATCGTTTGTGAGATTTTACTGTTCGTCTTTAGTAAAAGCAGTTATTAGATAAATTACTTCATATTCTTCAAAATCAGTGTAGCAGACCCTTACGCTTCCCCTCTTGCCTCTGTTCTCTAATGGGAATCTGACTTTTCTTATTCCACCGGTTCCTTCCATGACAGGTCCGGATGTCGGATCTTTCAGTAACATGATCTGAAGCGCTAAGAGATCATCCTCTTTGAGACCGATCTCTTTCCAGCGCTTGGAAAATAAAGGGACTTCTATAAATGTTCTTATTAGTTCATTTTCATAATTATTCATGGTTATATTATACACCCTACATTGTAGGGTGTCAAGCTGCTGAACAGCAAATAAAAAGGACTGCATATGCAATCCTTTCATTTGATCTATTAAACTATCTTCTTAAAAAAATGACAAGCTCATCATTTTCTTTCAGACGGCTGTTATCTTTGGGATCTATGGCTTTGCCGTTTCGAAAGATATTAATTATCTCCATGCTGGGCGGAAGTATGACTTCGCCGACCTTCATGCCTACCCACGGATGATCTGAAGAAAGCGTGGGTGTCACAAAGTTTATCGCCTTGTCATCGATCATGCCGCCTTCCTTAAGATGAGAGTAGCGGTCAACAAAGGCTGCACTGATGATACCGGTAGGTATGGCAACAAGTCCGACACCTAAAAACGATATGAGGATCGCAAGCATCTTTCCGACTGTCGTTATCGGATATACATCTCCGTATCCGATGGTTAGTAGCGTTGAAGCAGACCACCACAGTCCGGAAAATGCATTTTGAAACTGCTCGGGCTGGGCTTCATGCTCTACGCTGTACATGCACATGCTCGCAGCGAGCATGAAGATCATCACTATGCACATCGAGGAAATGAGCTGATTCTTCTTTTCCTTTATTACATCCACGATGACATTGAAAGCATCATACTGGGCATTTACCCTGAAGAGCTTGAATATCCTTATCACCCTGAACATCCTGAATGCAACGGCGCCCGCCGGGAAGAATACCGGCAGGAAGTAAGGCAGAAACGAAAACAGATCGATAAGACCCGAAGCCGAGAGCGCAAATGAGAGCGCTGCCTTTGCTTTGCTCTTTTCAGGATACAGATACTGTGATGTCCACACTCTTAGGATATATTCAACGGCAAATATGATGACCGTAACAAGCTCTGCCGCATCAAGTATGCTCTCATACCCCTTTGCCTGATCAAATGTTGAAAAGAAAGTGACAAAGAGATTGACCAATATCACTATGACTATACCTATATCAAAGGCATAGCTTGGCACATCGCTTCTTGAGCCTATCTGTATTATATTGAAGATTTTCTTTTTAGCGTTCATATCTATGAGTTCTTTTTAAAATCCATTATCGCATCTACTGAGCTTATGCAGGCATTTCTGAAACCGTTCTTTTCAAGGGCTGCAACGCCTCTTATAGTGGTACCGTTGGGAGAGCATACCGCATCTTTAAGCACTGCCGGATGAGATCCGCTTACCTGCTGAAGCTTTGCGCTTCCTAGCATTGTCTGAGAAATGAGCCTGTAGGCCATATCTCTTCCTATACCGTATTTTACAGCTGCATCCGCATAGCTTTCCATCATAAGATCCATGAATGCGGGACCGCATCCGCTGATAGCACCGCCTATCCCCATAAGCTCTGTGGGAAGGACCTCGACTATGCCGAGTGCTGAGAATATATCTTTTATATAATTATCAAGCTCGCTACTTAGCGAATTCTTTGCTTCAAAGAGCATTACGCCTTCTCCTACCATCGCGGGGGTATTGGGCATGATGCACTGGATCATAACCTTATCACCAAGGATATCTTCAAAAGACTTAAAGGTCCATCCTGCGGCGATAGATACAAGCGCCTTTCCTGACAGAGCTGACCCTATATCATCAAGGACTGCCTTTATCTGATAGGGCTTGCAGGCGATTATCACGATATCGCTTGCTTTTACGACATCGATAGCAGTATCGCATGCATTAAATCCTATCTCTTTGCTGTTATTAATAAGCTTATCCTTTGTGGGAGCATATGCATACAGGTCAGAAGCGGCTACTGCTATGGCCTTTGCCATATTTCCCATACCAATAAAACCAATCTTCATAGCATTTACCTTTTCCTTATATAAATGTTTCCTATATAAGTTTATCCCATTTGACAGTATTTGAAAACTGTTCAAAAACGTTCATCTAATAAATGAAAAGATTTCAATTTTTCACTTTACATTAAAAAAGTCTTATGTATAATAGAACGAGGTGAGAAAAAATCATAACAAAGATGAAAATAATTAAACATAGGATCAGGAGTTGAATCATGAGCAATCAGACATTGGAGATCAGATGGCACGGAAGAGGCGGCCAGGGCGCTAAGACGGCAGCGCTCTTACTTGCCGATGTAGCCTGGAAGACGGGAGCACACGTACAGGGCTTTCCCGAATACGGACCGGAGAGAATGGGAGCACCCATCACTGCATACAACCGTATAAGCAAGGACGTTATCAGAGTCCACAGCAACATCTATACACCGGACCTTGTGGTAGTTGTTGACGAGACACTTCTTGAGAGCGTTGATGTTACGGCAGGTCTTTGTGAGCAGGGAGCCATCATCATAAATACAGCAAGGACTAAAGAAGAGGTAATGCCTCACCTTAAGGGCTTTAAGGGTGCGGTCTATGTGGTAGATGCAAGAAAGATAAGCGTTGAGACTCTCGGAAAGTACTTCCCCAACTCGCCCATGCTTGCTGCAGCCGTTGCAGTCAGTGGGGTAATGGACAAGGATGAGTTCATAAAGGAGATGAGAAGCTCATACGAGCACAAGTTTGCCAAAAAGCCCGAAGTCATAGAAGGAAACATGCAGGCGCTCATTCAGACATTTGATGCATTAAAAGATGATCTTAAGGATGCAAAGAGCCTGATAGCTTAATAGGAAGAGGATAGATATGAGAACAGATGTAAGCAGGATAAATGAACAGTCGCCATATCAGGACCTGACCACAGGTCTTCACATGTATGCGGCTGCTACTTCAAAAAGCTTTAATACGGGAGAATGGAGAACAAACACTCCCGTATTCAATGCAGATAAATGCAAGCAGTGTCTTTTGTGCGTACCGGTCTGCCCCGATTCAAGCATTCCCGTAAAGGACTGCAAGAGAGGCGACTTTGACTACGATCACTGCAAGGGATGCGGCATATGCGTAAAGGCATGCCCGTTCGGTGCGATTGAGATGAGGGAGGGACAGTAATGGCTATAAGAGACAGAATGAGCGGAAATGAAGCCGTGGCCTATGCAATCAAGCAGGTAAATCCCGATGTCATGCCCGCATTTCCCATAACACCGTCAACAGAGATACCCCAGATGGTATCAAGCTATATAGCAAACGGAGAGTGCGATACCGAGTTCATACCCGTTGAGAGCGAGCACTCATCAATGAGTGCGACCATTGGAGCTGAGGCAGCAGGTGCAAGAAGCCTTACCGCAACATCAAGCTGCGGACTCGCTCTCATGTGGGAGGAGCTTCTGCTTGCAGCGAGCAACCGCATGCCCTGCGTACTCGCACTCGTAAACAGGACTCTTTCGGGTCCCATAAACATCAACTGCGACCATAC
>CADAPR010000148.1 GCA_902789785.1 uncultured Lachnospiraceae bacterium | reverse complement strand
GATCCTATAGCTGAATATCAGCTTAATCATGCAATGCTTACAGCAACAAAGGATAAGACTGTCATATTCATCTCCCATCGTCTTTCAACGACCAGGATAGCCGACAGGATCATCATGCTTGAAAACGGAAGCATCGTAGAGCAGGGAAGCCATGACGAGCTTCTAAGGATGAACGGAAAGTATGCAAAGATGTGGAAGGTACAGGCCGGAGCTTATATAGCTGTTTAAACGGTTAATAAAACAGACCGACTTACCGATAAACTATATAGGAAACAAAACACCATGGAGGGATTTCATATATCACTATGAAATCCCTCTATATTTGTTTTCAAAAAGAATAAGAAAGGAGAAGATTAAAGACTTGAAGATTGAATCCTATGCTCTAAGAATGGATTCTGTCGGAGAAAGAAGCTCCGAATCTACAAGGAGGTTTGCGGTAGGCTACGCCGCACAAAACTCAAAAAGTAGCAGATACAACAGAAGTTTTTCGGACACGCTCTTTTCCATGGAAAAAGGCGATGAAAACGAAAAAAAGATGTCAGGAAGCGGTGAGGCTGCTGATAAAAATGATCTTTTTGCAAGGTATAAGACAGGAGGTATAAGATATATCAACTCTGTCCCAAGTGAAAGGGCTGCCCCGCTTGCAAGAGACATTCAGAGTGTCAGGCAGCAGTTTGTGCTCTATCTCTGGAGGCTGTTTTTCGGTGATGAATCAGCAAAACAGATGTCAAAGAGATTCGGGATAGATGACATGAACGCTTCGGCTGAGAGCTTTGAAAATGCTGCGGGATCACAAAACGTGATCCGACTGTACGGAGTTGAAGAGAGCTACTCATGTGAAATTCAACAGGTAAGCTTCAGATCAAGCGGAAGTGTTACCACAAAGGACGGAACAAGCTTTGAGTTTAAGCTTGACTTTGACATGTCCTCGAGGTTTGAACAGTACTACGCAAGAAGATCACAGGATATCATCTCGATGTGTGATCCTCTGGTACTGAATTTTAACGGCGATATCGCAGATCTGTCAGACCAGAAGTTTTACTTTGATCTTGACTGCGACGGAAAGGAAGAAAATATCAGCCTGTTAAAAGGAGGAAACGGCTTTTTAAGTCTTGATAGAAATGAGGACGGGATCATAAATGACGGCTCAGAACTGTTCGGGACAAAAAGCGGGGACGGATTTAAAGATCTTGCACAGTACGATGCTGACGGTAACGGCTGGATAGACGAAAACGATGACATATTTGATGCGCTTAAGATCTGGTACAGAGATGATGACGGTACAGACAAGCTTCTTGATCTTAAGGAATCGGGTGTGGGAGCAATATATCTGGGAAACGCCGACACGGACTTTAACCTGAGATCAAATGATACATTCAGTATAAACGGAGCTATCAGAAAAGCAGGGATATTTTTATATGAAAATGCGATGGCCGGCTCCATCGTACATCTGGATATAGCAAATTGAAATGAGGGGTGTGGATTCACACCCCTTTTTATTGCCTGTAAAGGCCTCGGGTAGTATAATATACAAGATATGGGAAATGAAGGTATAAATAGAGCTAAATATACTGTGACGGCAGTTCTTACCGGTATTTTTCTGTGCGCATGCTCAAAAGAAGAAGCAGTGGAGACTAAACCTTTACCCCCTGCGACTCAGTCGGTACCTGTCATAGAAGAGGTCAGAGAAACGACAAGGATCATAACAGACCTTGTAGGATATGATACCGGCGAAGAGATGATAGTCTATGTCCTTTCGGAGAAGGAAGAGAGCACGTTCACCCTTATAAATGAAGAATCCAAGGATACGCTATTTGTCGGAGAGCTAAAGCCCACTGATAAAGAGATAGACGGAATGCGGCTGTATATAGGAGATCTGACTTCCTTTTCGGGTGAAGGAACCTTTAAGATATGTACTCACGATGTAAGGGAAGGCATAAGCATATCTGTTAGGGCAAACATCCTTGATGAGCGTTTACAAAACCTTGTTGAGAGGCTTGAAAAGATAGAAACAGATTCTCAGGCAAAGGATTGCTACAGACTTGCTGTCATGATGCTTGCCGGCGATGTGTATGATGAAGAGAGCGTTGACTGGGCATATGTAAAAAAGTCCATAAAGGAAAAGCTTAAAGAGGAGCTTAAGATCCTTGAAGCGCAAGACGGGATCAATGAAAAGAACGTATCAGACAGACTTTTAGCCTGTGCGATACTTGCCGATTTCTACAGTGTTTACGGCGATATAGAGCCGGATGAGGTTAAAGAATGCCTTGATACAGCCGTAGCTATCTACGACAGGTGTCTGCCGTTTAGTGAAAGCGCTGATAAGGTTGCACTTTACTTTGCCGATGCTTCCTTAAATCGTGCTACGGGACAGTCAGGATACAGAAAAGGCACAGAGCATTATGAGCATACAGACGAGCGCGGCGAATATGCTGATTTTGAATTCATAGCGGATATGATATATCTTCGCTCTCGCAACGTAGCGGATTTTGACCGCTGCGCGGATATGGTCAAAAAGATCGTAAACGATGCAGATAAAGTAGCGCAAAAGACAGACAGAAAAGGATTTGGAGTGGTATCGGACATTGACAGCAAAGGGATCGATTCAACTCTAGATGATCTGATGCGCTGCAGCATGGCTGATTACATTTTATCTGAGAATGCCTATGAACAGATAAGGAGAGATCATATACATTATCTGTACGGGCGCAATCCGCAGATGAAGGATATTATAGAAGAAAATGATGATATAAACACATTATCTAAGCTTATCTTTGTGATGAAATAGGAGGAAAAACATGAATATACTCGTACTTGCAGGCGGAGTCAGCACAGAAAGGGATGTTTCGTTCGCCACGGGAAAGAATGTATATAATGCATTAAAAAACAACGGACACAAAGCGATCATCATCGACCCTTTCATGGGCTATGAAGGCGATACAGAGGGACTATTTGATGCAGATATCGACTGGAGCGGCAAGATAGAAGCTGTCAAGGAGGGAAATCCTGACATAGAAGCCGTAAAGAAGATGAGAGATCCAAAGTATGTGGGATTCTTCGGACCCAACGTTATAAAGCTCTGCAGAGAAGCGGATGTTGTCTTTATGGCGCTTCACGGTGAAAACGGTGAAAACGGAAAGATCCAGGCAGTTTTTGATCTGGAGAACATCTGCTATACAGGTACGGATACATTAAGCTCGGCAGTATGCTTAAACAAGGGCATGGCCAAGGAAGTAATGGCATACAACGGGATATCCACTCCAAAGGGTGTATATATGTACAAAGGAGAGGATACGAAAAATACGGTCGGATATCCGTGCGTCGTCAAAGCAGGAAACGGCGGTTCCAGCGTAGGAGTCACGATCGTGCATGAGGAATCCGAATACGAGGCAGCCCTTGCTGAAGGATTCAAGTACGATAACGAAGTAATAGTCGAAGAATATATAAAGGGCCGTGAATTCTCGGTCGGAGTCATAGAGGGCAAGGCGCTCCCTGTTATAGAGATCGCTCCAAAGAGCGGATTCTATGATTACAAGAATAAGTATCAGGCCGGAGCGACTGTAGAAACCTGCCCGGCTGATCTTGATGAGAACAAGACAAAAGAGATGCAGATGTATGCCGAAAGAGCATTCAGGGCATTAAGATTAAGAGACTATGCAAGAATGGATTTCATGATGAGTGCTCAGGGAAAACTCTACTGCCTGGAAGCCAATACTCTGCCCGGAATGACAGTCACATCCCTGATACCTCAGGAAGCGGCAGCGATAGGTATGAGCTTTGAACAGTTGATAGAAAAGCTTATAGATATGGCCTGGAAACGCCGATAAAACAAGGAAAAACACAAATGTTAAATCTAAAATTAACAAATATAATCGATATATGCAACGGCATACTGCATCTGCCAAAGGGAATGAAAGCAGATGATATTTTAACAAGATCTCCCGAAGGCGTCGTACTAGATTCGAGAGAGGTTAAAAAGGATTTTATCTTTGTTGCCTACAAGGGAGAAAAGGTTGACGGACATTCCTTTATAGCTCAGGTCGCTCAAAAAGGCGCCCTGGCTGTTATCTGTGAAGAACTGCCCGATGATATTATGCTGCCCTGCATTAAGGTGGACAACAGCCTTGATGCGCTGGTTAAGCTTGCAGCCGCATACAGAAAGATGGTTAAAGTCACTGCCGTCGGGATAGTCGGAAGTGTCGGAAAGACAAGCACAAAGGAAATGGTCGCAAGCGTGCTGTCGCAGAAGTACAGAGTCATGAAAGGGCTTGGAAA
>CADAPR010000147.1 GCA_902789785.1 uncultured Lachnospiraceae bacterium | reverse complement strand
TATAAGATGATGCTGCTTACAGGGTCAAAAAAACCCGAGACTTTGAATTTTTACGAAAAAGCAGGTTATAACAGCAGTGATAAGACAGCTTTCATACAGTGGATCGGAACTAAGATTTAAGGAGGTAAGTTTATGTGGCAGATATTGACAATACCGTTTTTAGGAACAAGCCTCGGAGCAGCATGTGTTTTCTTTTTTAAGAATGCCATAAGCGAAAAAATGCAGAGAGCGTTTACGGGATTTGCATCAGGAGTCATGGTCGCGGCATCTTTTTTCAGTTTATTGTTGCCGGCTCTGGAACAGAGTGAAGATATGGGAAGGCTGGGATTTTTACCTGCATCGATAGGTTTTGCTATAGGAATGATGTTTCTTTTAGTCCTGGATATGGTCATACCTCATATGCATTTAGACAGCAGTGAAGAAGGTATGAGCAGCGGCTTAAAAAGAACAACGAAGCTTGTGCTTGCCGTGACTCTTCATAACATTCCCGAGGGAATGGCAGTCGGAATAGTCTGTGCAGGATGGATGTATGGAGATGCTAAGGTCGTTGAACCTATTGGGGCATTACTTGTTATTATCGCCGCGGGTATATTTATTCCGGTCATGCCGTATTTCTTAAGCTTTGCAGCGGGAGCCATGATCTATGTGGTTGTCGAAGAACTCATTCCGGAAATGTCAGAGGGAGAGCACTCAAATATCGGTACCATTTGCTTTGCGCTCGGATTTGTACTTATGATGGCACTTGATGTCGGTCTTGGTTAAACATAAAGACAGGGATATGAAAAAAAGATTGCTTTGCGGCAATCTTTTTTGTTTGGTAAAGAAGTATTCGTACGGAAGAATCAACGGTGTTTAAGGAAAAGTATGTGGCATATTGCATTTATCGTGCGGTTTTATATGATTTCCGTTGATTTTTGGAGGATAACCTCTTTACCTGTATAAAAGTGATGGGTTAGATATCTCTAACTACAAGATAATATACTATGAAAAATGATAAGTGTCAACAGTTTTTGTTGACAATGAGTACAAACATTGTTATTATTTGAACAGATGAGCAGATGTTCATATAAAAGAGGTGATAAAAGTGAAGAACTATGTAAAAGAAGGACAGAAACTGCCTATGTTTGGAATAGGACCGTATCTCGTATACGGGATGGGAATGCTGACACTTATGGGACTGATAATGTCAGGAAATGTTCTAAGATCCGGGATACTTGAGGGTGCATGGATCATAGTATTTCGCATTGTCGGTATCATACTAATGGTGATAGGAGTTTATGTCTGGTATATCGGAGCACTAGGATCAAACATGGATGAAAATATAATCGAAAACATCTTAAAGACAGACGGAATATATTCCTGGGTAAGAAATCCGATGTACAGCGGATGGTGGATCTTTATGATCGGATTAAAGCTGATGTGGCATAATGCATGGCTTTTTGTTATACCCGTTATCAACTGGCTGATAATGACTATAGTATTAAAGAATACCGAAGAAAAATGGCTTTTTGATCTTTACGGAAAGGATTATGAGGAATACAAGAAGAGAGTAAACAGATGCATTCCGTTTAAGAGACAGTAGAGGAACAGATATGAACATATACAGTTTTTTATCGATAGGATATGATCTTTTGGATAAGATATGGCTGTCTGAAAAAGGAAATGATCCAAGAAGAGTAATAGAGAGTATCTTGCCGAATGAAAAGTGCAAGGTACTTGATATGTGCTGCGGGACATTCACAAACGGTCTGTCCATAGCAAGGAAAAACCCAAACAATCTGGTTGTCGGGCTGGATCGATCAAAACCCATGCTTCGCGAAGGAAAGCGAAAGGTTATCAGGGAAGGGCTGAATAACGTAAAGCTCTTATGCAGGGATGCTACCGATACAAGACTAAAGGAAGGATCATTTGATTACATTATCATTGGTCTTGTATTGCATGAATGTGACCCGGATCTGACAAATAAGATACTTAAAGAAGCACACAGATTGTTAAAAAGAGATGGTAGTCTGATAATTCTCGAGTGGGAAAAACAGAGCAGCATTTACAGGAGAATAAAGTATGCTCCGCTTTATCTAGCGGAAGTTATGTGCAATCCCGGATATTTTACTGAGTTTTATAAAGCGGACAAGAAAGAATTCTTTAAAGGATACGGATTTGAGACAAGCTTAAGCATCAGCTGTAATTATACGGTAGTGATGAAACTTAAAAAGAATCTGGAGGCATAATAAGTTGAAAAAGTATATACCCCAAAAGATGATAGAAAACAGCAGATTCTGTACATTTTTTAAAACCTTAAGTGAAGATGAAAAACAGCAGTTAATCACAAAGATCGATCGACTGGTAGAAGAAAACTCCGAGTATGCCGATGATAAGAATTATGCTCATCTTTGCAATCTTCTTGCTTCTCTTGCATTAGTAATGATTTTAGAGGAAAATGGAAAGACAAGGGATGAAGCAAGAAAGACAGTGGCAGATGCGATGTATGAATATATCAATCCGCAGATCGCTTCGATGGAAAAACTTGCCGGTCACGGATGGTTTGTGCCGTTTTTAAAGTTTGCTATGCCCATAAAGTTTAAAAACACCCTGGGATACGGATGGGATGTTGAGTTTCCAGCATGTCCTAAGGATACATTTTCAATGACCACACATAAATGCATATATCAGCAGATATTTACCAAATACGGTATGCCTGAGATGACAGCAGTATTCTGCAAGGTGGATGATATCCTTTACAGCAACCTGCCAAGGGCAGAGTTTCTGTATACACAGCAGATTGGAACCGGCGGGAGTATGTGTGATTATTCATTTAGGAAGAAAGACGGTGTTAAATGAGAAGAAAAGACAGGGAAGTAACACAAAAAGAAGAACTGATCGAGATTTTGGATTCATGCAAAACGGCATGTATTGCCATGATCGATGGTGATATCCCATACAACGTGCCACTAAATTACGGTTATGAGTTTAAAGGAGATGATCTTATCTTATTCTTCCATTGCGCTAAAGAAGGAAGAAAGATAGATATTATAAAAAACAATAACAGAGTATGTTTTGCTCTTTTCAGTGAAGGAGAGCCCATACATGCAGAAACTCCCTGCAGTTCTGGATATTATTATTCGAGCATCATAGGAAACGGAACGGCGCAGTTTGTTGAAGACATGGATGAAAAGAAGCATGCTCTAAAAAAGCTTGTAGAACATCAGATGCAGGTAGAGACAGAGTTTACCGACGCTCAGGCTGATACGGTATGCGTGTTTAAGGTCATATCCAAAGACTATAGCGGAAAACGCAAACCGAAGATGTGAGGAAACAATGAGCATAGACATCGGAAAAAAAATAATCATTTTGGGATGCTGTGGAAGCGGAAAGAGCGTATTTGCTAAAAAACTTAATGAGAAGACAGGTCTGCCCCTGTATCATCTTGATAACATATACTGGAATGATGACAGAACACATATAAGCAGATACGAGTTTGATAATAAACTAGAAGAACTGATAAAAAAGGACAGCTGGATAATAGACGGCAATTATTCCAGAACATATGAAATACGAATAAATGCCTGTAATACTGTCATATTTTTGGACTACAGTGAAGAAGTATGTATGAACGGCATAAGCGAAAGGGTAGGAAAAGAGAGATCTGACATTCCATGGACTGAAGACAGCTTAAATCCCGAACTTGTTAAATGGGTCAAGGATTTTCATACACAAGACAGACCCAGGCTATGTTCGCTTATAGAGAAGTATTCAGACAAGCAGGTATTTATCTTTAATACAAGAGATCAGGCTGATAAATGGCTTGCAAATCTTTAAATATTCCCCAACAAAAATAATTAAAAATCGTATATTGACAATATAGTTAGTCTATGCTAACATTTATGCGAACAAAATTACAAAACATTCGCAAGAGGAAAAGCAATGCCGGTAAGAGTATTTTCACAAGAGGAAAAAGAACAACTGCGTATAAAAATGCTGGATGCAGGATTCTCACTGCTAAAAGAGTATGGGATGACGCATACCTCCGTTTCAAAGATCACGGGCGCGGCACAGATCGGTGTCAGTACTTTTTATAATTTCTGGAAGACAAAAGAAGAGTATATGACAGACCTTATCCATTATCACAGAAACAAGATGCTTCATCTGCTGATAGAAGAGGATGTCCTTATAGGCAGACGAAAACTTAATAGAAAAGATGCTAGAAAACTGTTAAGAGCAATCGTAGATGAGAACATAAGCATATATCCGCATATGACTCTGGAAGATGAATTTAAGCTGATAAACTCATCCAGTGTATACAAACCGGACATAGAAAAGGAAACCGCTGTTACAAATATTGTGGCTAAATATTTTGAAAATGTCCGACATGATCTGGATTTCGGACTGATAGCAAACCTGATAAAGATTCTTGCAATAACCGCTGAAACGAGACCTTTTTTGCATGAATCGGCATATGAGAAAACTCTGAATGCGATCATAGATAAGATACTTGATCTGTTTTTTGAGGAGGATAGCAATGACTGAGAAAAAAGAGATGAAATTTAAAATAGGAGCATTCGGTATGGTCATGTTCATGATCGGTGACTGGCTTTTGGATGCAGCAGGGGCAAATGATACAGAGATCGGACTGGTTGTGCACTCTAACTGGCCGCAGATGTCGATGTACAGATTTGTTCTTTCGGCAACTCTTGCTCTTATAGCTATTTTACCTGTATATTTTGCATCTGCTGAAGCAATAAGAATGATCAGAAAGAATACATCTTTATCAGATACAAGAGCAGGCAGATTCTTTAGAGAAAGAATACATCTTTATCAGATACAAGAGCAGGCAGATTCTTTAGAAATGCTTTCTGCCTCGGACATATACTTCTTATGACATTTGGGATAGGATTTCATATCCTTTTATGTGTATTCCCAATGTTTTATAAGACTTTGCTAAAGCTGGGAATAGAACAAGCGACAGCAGCAGATGCTGTAAATGATACGACATCGCTCATAATAGCGCAGCTTATGATAGTTTATCTGATCTGCGATATAGGTGTATCGATAGCATGGTATTATATCATCTTAAAAAAGAAGCTTGATCTAAGCCGCTGGGCACTTATCTGCTGTCCGCTGTCTTCTATCCTGATCGATTTTATGCTAAAAATGATACCGCTTCAGTTTTTCAAGGATTTCACGGTTGCCTTTGAATCGCTTGGCTGGCTATTAATGTATCTTGCACTTGCAAAGCATGTAAAAAATCAAAACAATGACTAAACAGGAGGAGAAAAAATGAGTTATCGTGAAGAAATAGAGCCGTTTATTAATAAGAATCCGTAT
>CADAPR010000146.1 GCA_902789785.1 uncultured Lachnospiraceae bacterium | reverse complement strand
GCTTGAACAGGAACTCTGGAAGAGAGGCCGCAATGAGGAGGACATCAACATAGTCATCCTTAAGGGAACGGAAGGATCATCAGCCGAGATCGGAAGAAGCGAAGGCTTTCATGAAATATCAAAAAACCATCCGAACTGGAAGATCCTTGCGGAAGTTGATGCCGACTTTACAAATACAAAGGCAAAGGAAGAGATGGGAAAGCTCTTAAGGGAGTTTAATGATATAGATGTAGTCATATCGCAGAACGATGATATGACTTTCGGTGCAGTCGCTGCGATGCGAAGCAGAGGTATAACGACGGGAATAGACGGACAGGTGATAGTCGTATCGTTTGATGCTTGTCATGAAGCTCTTACCATGGTCTATAACGGGACCATCAATGTGGACATTGAATGCAATCCCATGCAGGGAGAGTATGTTTCTCAGATAATAAAGAAACTTGAAAACGGTGAGAGCGTAGAAAAAGAAAATTCCGTTGACGAGGTGGTCTTTACAAAGGAAAATGTATTGGAATCTCTCGACAGCAGAGCGTACTAAGGGGTAAATATGTTAAAGGTATTTTTGGTTGAAGATGAGAGAATAATGAGAGAGGGTCTGCGTGACAGCATTCCCTGGGAAAAGTACGGATATGTCTTTGTCGGAGAGGCCTCAGACGGAGAGATGGCCCTGCCTCTTATAAGAAAGACAAGGCCGGATGTCCTCATAACAGATATAAAGATGCCTTTTATGGACGGTCTTGCTCTAAGTCAGATAGTAACAAGTGAGTTTCCGGGTACAAAGATCATAATCATCAGCGGATATGATGACTTTGAGTATGCAAGACAGGCAATAGACATAGGTGTCGAGCAGTATCTTTTAAAGCCCGTTACTAGAGCCGCGCTTCAGAAAGTCCTTACTCAGATATCGGAAAAGATTGAATCCGAAAAGGAACAGAATGACTATCTTGCGAAGTTTAAAGAGGAATACAGAGAGTATGAGCAGCTTGCGATAAGACATTTCTTTGAAAAGGTTTTTGACAGGAAGCTTTCCGTCAAGGAGATGTATGATGAGGCATCAAAGCTTTCTATAGATCTTAACTCGCCCGCATATGATATCGTCATGGTATATATCAATGAGAACCCGGACGAGCTCATAAGATATTTTATGAGATTCAAGGAGTATCTGATCTTCAGATGGAATATCAGCACATACTGCATACTTATCATGGGTGATACTTCAAATATTGATATGCTCAGAGAAAGGTGCGTAGGGAATATCACAAGGATATGCGAATCCTACAGCGAGGATTTTGATTGGTATGTCGCTTACGGAGAGCATGTTGAAAGACTCAGCCTGTTGCCGGACTGCTTTGAAGAGGTGAACAGGATATTCTCATATCGTTTCTTAAAGCCTTCAAAGCATGTGTTCAATAAGAGTGATATCGAGAATAATCATCCCGAGAGCACCGGAGGATACAAGGAGCCTGAGCTGTCGCAGATCGATCCCAACATTATAAAGGGTTTTTTAATAAACGGACAGGAAGAAGAGACAGAGGTCTTTGCAAAAGGCTTTACGGATAGTCTTTCGGATGCGCTTGAATCCAAGATGTTCAGGGATTATCTGATATTGAATATAAGATTTACTGTCCTTGCATATGTTGAAGAACTTGGTGAAAACAAGGAAGACTTCCTTGAAAATACCGATATAAGCATGCTTGACGATATGAGCGTTGATAAGGGCAAGATAACCGCATACATAAGAAATATGCTCGCATCGGCAATAAGAGTCAGGGAGAAGGCAAGCTCGAGCCAGTACAAGAGGATAATCAACAAGGCGATCGCATACATCGATGAGAACTTTGCCGATGAATCATTATCCTTAAATGATGTCGCAAGCTACAGCAATGTCTCTCCGAACTATTTCAGCGGGATATTCTCAAATGAGATGGATATGACATTTGTAGAGTATGTGACCAAGAAGAGAATGGAACTGGCAAAAAAACTGCTAAAGACTACAAACCTTCATACCGGGGAGATAGCCGGTGAGGTGGTATTTAAAAAGACCCAGGGCATGTCACCCAGGGATTACAGAAATCAGTAATCAGGCTGCTGTCACTTTTGTGGCAGCAGTAATGTTTTTACGGGCTTTTTTTCTGTTAGCAGTGTAACTGCCTGTTTAGCGATCGTATCTGTCAGTTCCTTAACAGGTACACAAAGAGAGATCATGCTGTATTGTTCAAGCCTGCTTAAATAGCTCCTGTCAAAAGAGTATATAAAAGGAAGTGTTTCTTTTTTGGGAAACATATCCAAAAAAGCTGCCGCTATCTCATCGTTATGACATATAACGGCAGTGTTCATATGCCTGCTTTTGCATAAGTATTTTATGAACTGTTCAATCTCATCTATCCTGCCGCTTTTCCTGTACTGCTTTATGCTGTCGCAATTTAGCCATAAGATATGTTCATCATCGGGATTTATCCCTGCTTCAAGCATGGCCTGAATATATCCGTTATAACGGCTAAGTGAACTGTTTGAGTCGGACATGAATATCCCGTATATATCATCAGAATCTGAAAGGATCTCACCTGTCAGACGATAAACGGCATAAAAGTCATCGAACCTGACATATGAATGATCATTTGACTGCGAATATACATCGGTAATGAACAGAGTCGGGATATGCTTTGACAATAGCTGATCATACAGGGCTAAATTGGGATTTGGAACGGAACTTTTTACCGGAACAGAGATTATCCCGCGAACAAGTTCATCCTGGATTGAAAGAAGGATCTCTCTTTCGATCTTTCTGCTTTCTCTGCTTTCAAATATCTCGAGCGAATAACCCAGTGAAGAAAGAGACTGCTTAAGCTCGCTGATAAAGATCGGCCAGATATAGTCTTCCTTAGAGGGGACAATCAGCGCTATCTTGTTTCGGGAAGCAAAATATGAATCCGAAATGTAAATACCGCTTCCCCTTCTTTTATATATGAGTTTTTGCCTAAGCAGGATATTCAATGCTTCCCTTACAGTCTGCCTGCTGACATCGTACATCTGTGCTAACTGTCTTTCTGTGGGAAGCTTTCTGCTTAAAGAGTTATCATTGTTGATATATTCTGTTATCTTTTCTGCTAATAACCTGTATTTGGGTGTCATATCTTTTTAATAAAATGTTCAATATTTCCAAAACACATAAAAAAACTGAAATAATTCTTTAAAAAAATTTCAAATCCTCAGTAATTAATTGAAACCCGGTAAAACGTTTTTATTGAAAATGCACAATGAAAATCCAGGCCTGATATGTAGAAAAATGTCTGACAAAGAAGCTGTATAAGCTACAAAACATGAAAAAACTCTACAAAATGATAAAAAATCAAAACCCTATACCGAATTTGTAATTAATTATATCATCGCAGAGTTAAAATTGGTATTGATATTTTGACGAAACTAAAAAATTTGGTATTGAAAACGTTGAACGGGTCAAAATTTATCCATAAACTTAAAATCAGAAGGACAAGGGAGCCTTCATCAAATACAGATTCATTTTTGAATAGGGAGGAAATGAAATGAAGAAAAAATTAATGAGCGCAGTTTTAAGCGTAGCAATGGCAGCAACTCTTCTTGTTGGTTGTGGCGGATCAGCTCCTGCAGCTGACACAAGCGCACCTGCAGCTGATACAGCAGCAGAAACAAAGACAGAAGTTGAGACAGCAGCTCCTGCAGAAGATTCAGCAGACAAGCTTATCTCAGTTGGTATCATCAACAACGATCCTAACGAGTCTGGTTACAGAACAGCTAACGATGCAGACCTTAAGAAGACATTCTCTAAGGAAAACGGATATGATGCTCAGTTCGCATACAGCTTAAAGAACGACGAGCAGATCGCAGCAGCACAGAAGTTCGTACAGGACGGCGTTGACTACTTGCTTTTATCAGCAGCTGATACAGCAGGTTGGGATTCAGTTCTTAAAGATGCTCAGGACGCTGGTATAAAGGTTATCCTTTTCGACCGTACAATCGATGCAGATCCTTCATTATATGAAGCTTCAATCGTATCTGATATGGCTAAGGAAGGCGAGACAGCAGTTACATGGCTTGCAGGCCAGAACCTTTCAGAGTACAACGTAATCCATATCCAGGGTGTTATGGGTTCAGCAGCACAGAAGGGTCGTTCAGGCGCTCTTGACAGCAAAGTAGCAGCAGAAGCTAACTGGAACATCGTTACACAGCAGACAGCTGAGTGGAACGCAGACAATGCACAGCAGATCGTTCAGTCAGTTATCGATGCAGGCACACCTTTCAACGTAATCTATGCAGAGAACGACGATATGGCTAAGGGTGCTGTAGCAGCTCTTGACAAGGCTAACATCTCTCACGGCGTAGGCAAGGATGTCATCGTTATGGGCTTTGACTGCAACAAGTGGGCACTTGAAGAGCTCCTTAAGCAGAACTGGAACTATGATGGACAGTGCAATCCTTTCCAGTCATCTTACATCGATGAGATAATCAAGAAGCTTGAAGCTGGCGAGTCTATCCCTGAGAAGACAATCATCATGGATGAAAAGGGATTTGATGCTTCAACAATCACACAGGAAGATGTTGACAACTACGGTATCTAATAGACAGTAGACAATAAATATCTAAAATGCGCGGCGCAGCGCAACACACGTTGCGCCGCGTTTTTCTTAAGGAAGTGGGGTATCAGGTGAAAAAGATACTAGAGCTAAAAAACATTCATAAGAGCTTTCCCGGCGTACTTGCTCTGCAGGGCGTTGATTTTTCGCTCAATGAAGGCGAGATACATGCTCTGATGGGAGAGAACGGCGCAGGTAAATCCACTCTTATAAAAGTTCTGACCGGTGTTTATACAAAGGATGAAGGTCAGATAATGCTGGACGATAAAGAGGTCCATATAAAATCGCCTCAGGACGCTCAGCACTTGGGCATAAGTACAGTGTATCAGGAGATCACGTTATGCCCGAATCTTTCGGTTGCAGAAAACATGTACATCGGAAGAAGCGATAACATAATCCAGAACTGGAAGCAGATGAACGAGGGAGCTGAAAAGATCCTTACATCTCTCGATATACCTGCCCAGGCGACTCAGCAGCTTGCAAGCTGTTCAATTGCGGTACAGCAGATGGTAGCCATAGCACGTGCCGTTGACATGGAATGTAAAGTGCTGATACTCGATGAACCTACATCTTCTCTTGACGAACAGGAGGTTGAAAAACTCTTTAAGCTCATGAGGGATCTAAAACAGAGAGGCGTAGGAATCATATTTGTAACGCATTTCTTAGATCAGGTTTATGAAGTGTGTGACAAGATCACCGTTTTACGTGACGGAAAGCTTGTCGGAGAATATGCGATAGAGAATCTTCCCAGGGTTCAGCTTGTATCAAAGATGCTCGGTAAAGAGCTCGATGATCTTTCTGATATCAAGGGTGATAGCAAGGATAGCAAAGTCGATGAAAAGGCACAGCCTTTGTTTGAGACGAGCGGTCTTGCTTCTGATCAGGGTATCAAGCCGTTTGATTTTTATATACAGAAGGGCGAAGTAAACGGATTTACCGGACTTTTGGGTTCAGGTCGTTCCGAGTGCGTAAGAGCCATCTTTGGCGCGGACAGAGTCATAAGCGGAACTGTCAGAAAGAACGGACAGGAGATAAAGATAAACAAGCCTATCGATGCCATGAAGAACGGTATCGCATATCTGCCCGAGGACAGAAAGATTGACGGTATCATCGGAGATCTTTCAGTAAGAGAGAACATTATACTGGCACTCCAGGTTATGAAGGGCTTCTTCAAGCCGTTTACAAAGGCCGAGGCCAATAAATTCGCAGATGAATACATCAAACTGTTAAGTATCAAGACCGCATCGGCAGATACGCCGATCAAATCTCTGTCAGGAGGTAATCAGCAGAAATGCATCATAGCAAGATGGCTGCTCACTCATCCTGAATATCTGATACTTGATGAGCCTACCAGAGGTATTGATGTAGGAACAAAGATTGATATTCAGAAACTCGTACTCAAGCTTGCCAGTGAAGGTATGAGCATAACATTCATATCATCTGAAACAGACGAGATGTTGCGTACATGTTCAAGACTTATCGTAATGCGTGACAGAAAAGTTGTCGGAGAACTCAAAGGAGACGAGCTTAACCAGACGATGATCATGAATACTATTGCCGGAGGTGACAGTGATGCAGAAGAATAAATTTCAGATAAGCAATATATTCAGAAACCAGATCTTATTCCGTTAGCAGCGTTGATATTACTGGCATTGTTCAATCTTATAATGGATCCGTCATTCTTTAAGATAGCGATGGGACAGAACTCAGCCGGAGATCCTGTACTTTCGGGATATCTGATAACGATCCTTGACTACGGTTCAGAGCTTGCCATCCTGGCGATAGGCATGACTCTTGTAACTGCGGCATCAGGCGGACAGGATATTTCAGTCGGTGCAGGCATAGCTATAACCGGAAGTGTTATCTTAAGAATGTTATGCGGCAGAAATTCAAGACCCGATGAGCTTCAAATGCCGATCATCTGCGCATTCCTGATCGCAGTGCTTGCCGGAATGATAGCAGGTGCGTTCAACGGAATGCTCGTATCCTGGTTTAAGATCCAGCCGATGGTAGCTACACTGATACTGTTTACGGCAGGTCGTTCGATAGCTGCATGGATCAATAACAACGAGCTTCCGATCGTAAGCGAGCCTTCATTCGGATACTTCGGAAACTTTATACCGGGGATACCGGTGCCTACTCCGTTTTTCATCGCGCTCGCAGTCATGATAGTTACAGCGCTTTTACTCAAGTTCACAAACCTCGGACTTTACGTACAGGCAGTAGGTATCAATGCTCAGTCTTCAAGACTGAACGGACTGAATCCGACATTGATAAAGTTCATGACATTTGTGCTTCTTGGTATCTGTGTTGCAGTCGCAGGTCTTATA
>CADAPR010000145.1 GCA_902789785.1 uncultured Lachnospiraceae bacterium | reverse complement strand
GCATATTACGTTGTTGAGTCGCTGCTAAGTACGCAGACTGACACACTTTACAGGATAAGACCGTATACGGGACTGTCCACATCGTTTGACCTGCGACACAGCCTTGCCGTATTCCCCATCTGGATCGCATACATATCAAGAGCAAGCGGCATTCATTCAACTGTTGTCGCTCATCACATACTGGGGATAATACTGATACCGTTTTCTTACATGATCTATATCGAGATCGGCAAGAATGTCTTAAAAAGAGAAAGAAACAAGCTGCCGATATTTATGATATTTGTGGCGATAATGCATATATTCGGAAATGTTTCGATATATACAAATGCGACATTTTTGATAACAAGAACGTGGCAGGGCAAATCGATGCTTGCCAACGTCTGCATTCCGGGAGTCATATGGCTATTGCTCAACATTTTTGACAGCGAGAGCATAGAAGGAGACAGAAGACTCGGACTGTGGTTTACGCTCTTTAACCTTAATATCGTTGCCGCAATGAGTTCTACTGCCAGCGTGTTTCTTATCGCACTGCTCATCGGGATGAGCGGACTTGTGCTCACTATCAGGGAAAAGAATACACAGATACTTTTAAGGCTTTTAATAACGTGCATCCCGCTTGTGATATATGGTGCGATGTATCTGCTTCTGTAAAGAAAGTGTAGAGAATGAGAGAGATAATCGAGATATTTAAAGCATATAACGGAACGGGATATTACTGTATACTGTTCATCATCGCGCTGATCTATCTGTGGTTTACTGAAGAGGACAAGCGTATCAGAGCGCTTCTGATCTATACGCCGACGGTGATACAGATACTGTTCTTCATTCCGATCTTTTATATGATATACAACCGTCTCGATGACGGAACATATTACAGGATACTTTGGCTTTTGCCAATGACTGTCGTTATCGCATATGCCGGATGCAAGGTGATAGGGATACATACAAGAGTCGGACTTGCGCTCCTTTCGGCGATCCTTGTGATGAGCGGCACATATGTATATAAGAGCGTATATATGACAAGAGCCGAGAATGAGTATCATATACCGCAGGAAGTTGTCGAGGTCTGCGAGATAATCAAGCCGGAAGAAGGGAAAGAGCGTGTCTGGGCTGTTGTACCGCTTGATCTTATCCATTACGTGCGTCAGTATACGACAAGGATACAGCTGGCATACGGACGTGATTCGATAGTACAGAGCTGGGTCAAGGCAGATAATGAACTTTACGATCTTTATGCTGAACCTGTCATGGATGTTGACAGGCTATCTGAGCTTGCTACGGAGTATTACTGCAATTACGTGATCATTGACAAGGAGAGGATACTAGAGGGAAGCAAACCTGAGGATCTGGGCCTTACAAGGATCGCTCAGACTAAGCATTATGACATATACAGGAACGAAAAGGTGGACTTCTTTGATTAGAATGTCAGAGGTGTGATATGGCTAAAAAGGAAATAAGAAGTGATTTTGAAGACATGCAGAATGATATAGAGGACAGCTTCGATTTTGATGACGAGGATTTCGGAGATATAGATGACAGCAGGATAAAGAGAGGCCGCAGGAAAAACAGGGGACATGTGATATTCTTTGCGATAGCTGCGCTCATTTTAATCGGAGCAATCATAAGTCTCATCCTCTGGAACAAGGGAGTCAAAATACACATAGATCCTAATGAGGATACCTCCGAGTTTGACACGGAGCCTAATGATTATATACAGCCGCTCACCAACGAACAGCTTGAGGGAAAGCCTGACGACGGTGTTCTTACGATACTGACACTCGGAAATTCTCCTTTTGCTGATGACGGCTCATCAAATCTTTTAGCGGCTGAACTTGCAAGCCAGAACAATGCCACGGTGATAAACTGCGGCATACCTGATTCGCTTCAGAGCAGGTCTATGGCTGCAGGAGATCTTAGCGTACCTGCAGACGGTATAAGCTTATATGACGTTGTGAGCGGTCTGACATCGTCAGATATGACACAGGTGATAAACAGCGCGCAGAATGTATCAGATCAGGCATATGAGAGCGCACAAAGACTTTCATCAGTTGACATGTCGATGGTTGATTGCGTTGTCATATCATATGATCTTAATGACTACATTGAACACAGAAATATATACAATCCTCTCGATGAGGATGACGTTACTACGTTTTGCGGAGCACTGAGTGCATCTATCAAGCTCATACAGGAAAGATATCCCTATATTAGGATAGTCGTGATATCGCCTCCTGCATGCGGAAAGACCATAGATGACTATTATGTAGATGCTACACAGATAGATCTTGCAAACGGCACATTAAACGATTATATAGGCAACGAAGTTGCGGTATGTGCGACAAGAGGTGTTTCATTCATCGATATATACTTCGGCGTCATAAACGTTGATACAAGGGACAGATATCTAAGGGATGACTATCATATCAACGAAGAAGGAGCCAAGGCTGTCGCAGCAAGATTTGTTAAGCTCATACCCTTAAACTGATATTTGGAAAGGCATGATATGTGGATTGCTGATAAATGGAAAGACTATGAGGTGATCGATACCTCAAAAGGCGAGAAACTTGAAAGATGGGGAGACTACATACTGGTAAGACCCGATCCTCAGGTCATCTGGGATACAAAGAGAAATGATCCCCGCTGGAAAAAGAAGAACGGACATTATCATAGGTCTAGGGCCGGCGGAGGAGAATGGGAGTTCTTTGATCTTCCCGAGGAATGGCAGATAGGATATAACGAACTTAAGTTTAATCTTAAGCCGTTTTCGTTTAAGCATACAGGTCTGTTCCCTGAACAGGCAACCAACTGGGAATGGTTTTCGAACCTTATAAAAAATGCAGGCAGACCCATAAAGGTTCTTAACCTGTTTGCCTATACCGGCGGAGCAACGCTGAGTGCATCGGCAGCCGGAGCGAGTGTTACGCATGTTGATGCCGCTAAAGGAATGGTCGGATGGGCAAAGGAAAATGCCGCATCTTCCAATCTGGCAGACCGACCGATCAGGTGGCTTGTCGACGACTGTGTGAAGTTTGTCGAAAGAGAGATAAGACGCGGCAATAAATATGATGCGATAATAATGGACCCTCCCTCATACGGCAGAGGACCAAAGGGAGAGATATGGAAGATAGAGGATTCCATCTTTCCTTTTATCGAGCTGACAATGGATATCCTTTCCGATGATCCCTTGTTTTATCTTGTAAATTCATATACTACAGGCTTGCAGCCTGCAGTCCTTACATATATGCTCAGCATGACCGTCAAGAAAAAATACGGCGGAGAGGTCGAATCATCCGAGATAGGACTGCCGGTAAGCGGCAACGGGCTGGTGCTTCCTTGCGGAGCAAGCGGCAGATGGAGCAGATAGATTGAAAGACAATAAACTGAAAAATATTATATTGCTTCAGCTGATCGTGATAATATATACGGTCAACAGCATAATCGCCAAGTTTGCAACAGGTGCAAAACCTCTGTCGCTTGGCTTTTTTGCGTTCTATGCAGCAGAAGTGGCCGTTTTAGGCGTATATGCCATCTGCTGGCAGCAGATGATCAAGCGCTTTGATCTGTCCATAGCCTATGCTAACAGATCGATGGCGATCCTTTGGACGGCACTGTGGTCTGTTGTGATATTTCATGAGTCATTGAGCGTAAAACAGATAATAGGCATAGTACTGGTCGTCATAGGCACGGTTACTGTCAACATCCAGACTGATAAAAAGACACAAAGCGAGGAGGATAAAGCATGAATATATACGTCCTCATCGCAGTCATAAGTGTTACCATAGCCGGATTTTCGCAGATACTGCTTAAAAAAGGCGCTATGAGAGAACATGTATCGTTTCTGGATGATTATCTGAATCTGCCTGTCATAAGCGGTTATGCTCTGATGTTTGCATCTGTCCTTGCGACGATGTTCGCATACAGAGGCGTGAGATATATGACCATACAGATAATAGAGTCGCTGGGATATATACTCGTGCCGGTGCTTTCATATTTCTTTTTTGGCGAGAAATTCACCAAAAACAAGGTCATAGGCATCGCTATAATACTAATCGGAATAGCTGTCTACAACATCTGAATATGCGATTTAAAGCTTTGATTGTCTCCGAAGGAAACTTCGGAGATTTTTTGTTTGAGTAAAAGACCTTATCACTTAACTGCAAATGGCGTCAAAAACCCGGTGGGGTTGTACATATCGGGCAATGATGATATAATTAACAAGACTATGGGTCTTTATAACTATTTACAAGTTGTAGATGTCCGATAGATGAAAAGATACTATATGTAGATTTATTGGAGTGTATTTAAAATGAATGATGACAGAGAATTTATTGACCTTGACTCCACACAAAACTGGTCCCAGTTGGATGTGAAGAGAGAGTTGGATAATCTTGAAGTCGATGCCGA
>CADAPR010000144.1 GCA_902789785.1 uncultured Lachnospiraceae bacterium | reverse complement strand
CCCGGGAGTTACAGGAGTCATAACCACACTGTATGATACAACGCCCGGAGAGGTGTGGAGTCAGGAAAAGATTCATGCTCTGAAAAAAGAGGTTGAAGAAGCCGGACTTCATATAGCAGGTATCGAATCGGTAAATATCCACGATTCCATCAAGATAGGAAGCCCTGACAGGGATCAGTATATTGACAATTATATTGAGACCTTAAGAAATCTGGGCAAAGAGGATATAAAGCTTGTATGTTACAATTTCATGCCTGTATTTGACTGGACAAGGACTGAGCTTGCAAGAAAGCGTCCTGACGGATCGACTGTACTGGCGTACAGTCAGGCAGCTATAGATGCGCTCGATCCCGAGTCGATGTTTGATTCTATAAGCAAGGATGCGAACGGAGCTATACTCCCCGGATGGGAGCCTGAAAGAATGGCGCTCATTAAGGAACTTTTTGAGAAATACAAAGGTGTTGATGAGGAAAAGCTTTTTGAAAATCTTAAGTATTTCCTCGAAAGGATCATGCCCGTATGCGATGAGTATGATATAAACATGGCGATACATCCTGATGATCCGGCATGGTCGGTATTCGGCCTTCCCAGGATAATCATCAATCTTGAGAACATCCAGAGGATGATGAAGATGGTCGATAATCCCCATAACGGAGTGACATTCTGTGCAGGTTCTTATGGAACAAACAGAAAGAACGATCTTCCGGCTATGATAAGGGCGCTCAAGGGAAGGATACATTTTGCACATGTCAGAAATCTCAAGTTCAATTCGGATGATGACTTTGAGGAAGCGGCTCATCTTTCAAGCGACGGAAGCTTTGATCTTTATGAGATAATGAAAGCTTTGTATGATATAGGATTTGAAGGTCCTATCCGTCCTGACCACGGCAGGATGATATGGGATGAGGTAGCTATGCCCGGATACGGTCTGTATGACAGGGCGCTTGGAGCGACATATCTTAACGGCCTGTGGGAAGCAATAGTAAAGAGCAATAAATAAAGAAATCTTGTACCAATTTTTCTCGGAAAATTGGTACAATTAATTTATAAGAATAACGAGGCAAAAACATGAAACTTAACAATACAGGGATCGCAGATAAAAAACAGTGGCTTGATAAAGGATACAAACTGCCTGAATATGACAGGGATGCAGTAAGAGCAAACACCGTTAAAAACCCGAAATGGATACATTTCGGAGCAGGAAACATCTTCAGGGCGTTTCAGGCAAATGTAATACAGGATCTTCTAAACAGAGGGATCACTGATACGGGGCTCATAGTTGCGGAAGGATATGACTATGAGATCATAGAAAAGATGAACAGACCTCACGATGATCTGAGCATACTTGTTACTCTAAAAGCAGACGGAACGGTTGAAAAGACCGTGGTGGGTTCTGTCGTTGAGTCATGCATGCTTGATGAGGATAACGAAAAAGAGATAGAAAGATTAAGAGAGATATTCAGAGCGCCTTCTCTTCAGATGGTCAGCTTTACCATCACCGAGAAGGGATATAAGACACCGGCATATATGAGCAAGGTCACAAGGCTTTTGTATGAACGCTTTTTGGCAGGAGCGCTCCCCGTAGCCATGGTGAGCATGGACAACTGCTCGCATAACGGTGACAAGCTGTATGAGGCTGTAATTGAATTTGCGGATAAATGGGAAAAGGATGGTACTTGTAAAAAGGGGTTTAAAGATTATGTTTCGGATAAGAGCAAAGTCTCTTTTCCGTTAAGCATGATCGACAAGATCACACCGAGACCGGATGCAAAGATCGAAAGCATGCTGCTTGAGGATGGTATCGATGACCTTGAACAGGTAGTAACATCAAAGAATACGTACGTTGCTCCGTTTGTCAATGCGGAGGAGACGCAATACCTTGTTATTGAAGATGAGTTCCCCAACGGAAGAGAAGCCTATGAAAAAGGCGGTATTATATTTACCGACAGAGAGACAGTGGACAAGACGGAAAAGATGAAGGTATGCACCTGTCTTAATCCTCTTCATACCGCTCTTGCAGTATTCGGATGTTTATTGGGATATACGACCATTCATGACGAGATGGATGACAAAGATCTTAAAGATCTTGTATATAAACTCGGATACGTGGAAGGGATGCCTGTAGTTGTTGATCCGAAGGTCCTCTCGCCCAAAGACTTTATTGAAGCGGTCTTAAAGTTAAGACTTCCCAACCCGTTCATGCCGGATACCCCTCAGCGTATCGCCTGTGATACGTCACAGAAGATACCGATAAGGTTTGGAGAGACGATCAAAGCATACAGAGAAAGGACTGATCTGAGTACGGACAGCCTTACGCTCATACCTCTTGTTCTTGCCGGATGGCTGCGATATCTTAAGGGCATTGACGATAACGGGGATAGGTTTGAACTCAGTCCCGATCCGAAGCTTGATGAATTAAAGACAATGGATGTAAAGGACATACTTAAAAGGAAAGAGATATTTGCCGTAGACCTTTATGAGGATAAACTGGCTGATAAGATACTAGCAATGTATGAAGAGATGATGCAGGGAAACGGAAGCGTCAGAAAGGTATTGAAAAAATATGTGGACTCAGTGCTGGCTTGATTACAAAGCTGCCAATAAAGATGCATACGGAAAGTATTTCACTACGCTGTATGTTGACGGATTTAAAAAGGATGATGTCATATCAACAGCTTCTGATGAGCTTGCAAGAGCAAGTTTATCAATGTTTGAAAGAAGCCTTGATATAGATATAAGCGCTCCCAATAAGGGTATAATAATAAAGAAGACAGGTCAGGAATTACTTGGAGAGGAAGGCTATCACATCTATGCTGACGGCGATATAGCTTATATAGAGGCAGGAACTCCTCAGGCTGTCATATACGGCGTGTTCAGGTTCCTTACACTCATAAGGACGGATGCGTTTAACGATAAAACTGATGTTACAGAGATACCGTCAAATCCCATACGTATGCTTGATCACTGGGACAACATGGACGGATCCATAGAGCGCGGATATTCCGGAAATTCATTCTTTTTTGAAAACAATGATATCATTATAAATGAAAGAACACGCGACTATGCAAGGCTTATTGCTTCCATCGGCATAAATGCCGTTGCGATAAACAATGTAAACGTAAAGGAAGCGGCAACTGATCTTGTTAATAAAAGATTTATAGACAAGGTCGCTAAACTGTCGGATATATTTGCCTGCTACGGTGTAAAGCTGTTTTTAAGTCTCAACTATGCAATGCCTATCGAGTATGAACCTGAAAGTGCGGACCCGCTTGATGAAAAGGTTATTGCCTGGTGGAAGAACAAGATGAAAGAGGTGTATGATGTCATACCGAATCTTGGAGGCTTTCTTGTAAAGGCTGATTCGGAAGGACGTCCGGGACCTTTTACATACGGCAGGACTCAGGCCGACGGGGCAAATATGTTAGCTGAGGCTATAAGGCCTTACGGAGGTCTGATCATATGGAGATGCTTTGTATATAACTGCAAGCAGGACTGGCGTGATCTTAAGACTGACAGAGCAAGAGCGGGATTTGATTATTTCAGTTCTCTTGACGGTCAGTTTGCGGACAATGTGATCCTTCAGATAAAGAACGGACCGATGGATTTCCAGGTAAGGGAGCCCGTATCGCCTCTGTTTGGCGGCATGAGAAAAACAAACCAAATGCTGGAAGTTCAGATCGCCCAGGAGTATACAGGACATCAGATAGATGTATGCTACCTAATACCGTGGTTTAAGCAGATACTCTCATTCAAGACATATATGAACGGAGAAGATGATACCGAGTCTACGGTAGCAAACATCATAAGCACAAAGACCGGCAATGTTAAGATCGGAGGCATGGTCGCTGTCACCAATACCGGAAACGATGAAAACTGGACAGGAAACGATCTCGCTGCAGCAAATCTTTATGGATTCGGACGACTTGCGTTTAATACAGATCTTGACAGCGAGGATATAGCAAGGGAATGGATAAAGCTTACATTTTCTCATGATAAGGAAGTAGAAGATACTATAAGCGATATCCTCATGAGTTCGTGGCCTGCTTATGAAAAATATACAGCGCCTCTCGGAATAGGCTGGATGGTAAAGCCTCATGATCATTACGGCCCGAGTGTTGACGGCTATGAATATGACAGATGGGGAACATATCACAGGGCGGACTGGCAGAACATCGGTGTTGAAAGAGGATTGGATGGTACTGACTTTGCAGGACAGTATAACAGTCCCAACAAAGAGATATACAGGGATGCTTCAAAAACGCCTGAAGAGCTTTTGCTGTTTTTCCATAAGATGCCGTACAAGCACGTACTGAGCAGCGGCAAGACGATCATACAGCATATCTATGATACGCACTTTGAAGGCTACGAAGAGGCAAAAAGGATGCGTTTGGAATCAAAGAAACGATTTGATATGCAGGTTGATAATGCGCATGAGTGGTGTGATATAGTGAACAGTTATTTCTATCGCAAATGCGGTATAGATGATGAAAAGGGCAGAACGATATATTAAAGAGGGGTATGAATATGAAGTTATCGTCTTTGATAAGTGACGGTCTTGTATTACAGCGTGACAAACAAAACTGCATCTGGGGAAAGGAATGCGAACCTGGAAGCATAATTGAGATAAAGCTTAACAATAAGACGGTCACAGGTTATGCGGATAATGCCGGATGCTTTAAGATCGACCTGCCGGCTGTTGAAGTCGGCGGACCGTATGAGATAAGTATCAGCGAAAACGGCAAAACAGTACGTGAGCTGTCAAATGTCATGTGCGGAGATGTCTTTCTTCTGGCCGGTCAGTCAAATATAGAGCTGCCGCTTTGCAGGTGTCTGGATATGTATGAGGAAGAGATCATGCAGATGAACCTTCCGAGGATACATATGTTTGAGGTCGCA
>CADAPR010000143.1 GCA_902789785.1 uncultured Lachnospiraceae bacterium | reverse complement strand
GAAATAATTACCGATCAAAGAGTTGATTTCTACAATAAGATCGGAGATATCATATATTACCAGGTAAGTGTAGGAGATCCTGCTCTTCACAGAGTGATGGCTTCTGGTGGTGAGGATATTGTTATTGCTGAAGGTGTATACAATGATATTCAGACAACATCAAACTATGTATACTTCAGGCCATTTGATAATGACACAGTAACATTTCACGCAAATCATTACGGAACACTTAAAGTAGACGAATTTCGACCTTAAATCAAAAAAACTCCGAGAGATCTCGGAGTTTTATTATTTATCTTTTCATTAATTCATCTAGCATTTCCTGCATAGTCTTTCTGAAAATCGGATGTCTCTTATACGGAGCTATCTCTGCCATAGGTCTTAGAACAAATTCACGATTTTCTATATCAACATGCGGAATTATCAGATCATCACTGTCAAATATCAGTTCATTATAGAATATGATATCCATATCAAGTGTACGAGGTCCCCAGTGAACATCTCTTACTCTTCCTGCATCATTTTCAAGTTCATGCAGTACATCTAAAAGTTCCATAGGTGTTAACAGGGTTTTTATATAACATGCTCCGTTTAAGAAGTCATCCTGTACTACATTCCCATAAGGTTTAGTCTCAATAAGTGAAGAATTCTGAACCATCTTGCAATCATTCCTGTCGCAAAGTTTAAACAGGGCTTTCTCAATGTTTTCTTCTCTGTCTCCAAGATTTGATCCATAAGAAAGATACGCATCAGACCAGCCTCTTGATATCTTTACTGATATTGAATCAAACTCCATAGGTACGGGTGCCTGAGGTTTTTTAACTTCAATATCAACAGCATCAATCTTAGGAAAATTGACTAATATTGACTGGGCAACCCTTTCAGCGGCAGTTTCTATAAGGCTGTATGTCTTTAATGTCATCTCATCTTTTATAGTCTGACATACTGATGCGTAATCAGTCGTATATTCAACGTCATCCTCGCGTGAAGCATCGGTCAGATCAGTATATAGAGTAGCATTTACAAAGAAATTCTGACCCTTTTCTCTCTCTGATTCATATACACCGTGATATGCAAAAACCTTTAGATTTTCGATTTTGATCTGATCCATATGACATCCTCCTTTGATTAATTATACTTTGTGACTTCTCTTATCATTCTTACTGCCTGAACATGCTCTTTAACATCGTGAACACGTAAAAACATAGCATGATGCAGACATCCGTAAACGCCAAGTGCCAATGTACCTGAAAGTCTTTCTTCTTTCGGAATATTAAGAACGTTTCCTATTACAGATTTTCTGCTTACACCAAGCAAAACCGGATATCCAAGCTCATGAATTTTGTCTAACGATGCCGTTATCTCGAGATTTTGTTCAGTATCCTTTGCAAATCCCACGCCTGGATCTAAAATTATCTTATCGTCTTTGATACCAGCATTGTGAGCAAGATTAATGCACTCCTTAAGATCTTCTATAGTATCTTCAACAAAGCTTTTATAATCTGTTTCTTTCCTGTTGTGCATCAAACAGCAAGAAACTTTACCATCAGATATTACACGAGCCATATCAGGATCATATTTCAATCCCCAGATGTCATTGATGAGGGAAACTCCCAATTTTATTCCTTCTTTAGCGACATCGGCTTTATATGTATCAAGACTTATAGGCAGATCAATCTCTTTTTTAACTGCTTCGATAACAGGCAGGACTCTTTCAAGTTCTTCGTTGGCTGAGATCATTGTATAACCAGGTCTCGTTGATTCACCGCCTATATCGATAATGTCTGCTCCTTCTTCCTTGATCTGAACTGCTCTTTGCACAGCTGATTCTAAAACATCGTATCTGCTTCCATCATAAAACGAATCAGGAGTGACATTTAAAATCCCCATTATATATGTACGATCATTAAAGAATTCTTTGTTTCCGATGATCATACTACATCCTCATAAGCCTGAAGCAAGCTCTCTTCATCTTTTCGTCTTCAAAGGCACCTCTTGAACCACAAGTGACTGTTGTAGCTCCTGGCTTTTTTATTCCTCTCATTGTCATGCACATATGCTCTGCTTCAATGACAACCATAGCGCCCTTACAACCAAGTTCATCCATTATCGCATCTGCTATCTGAGCTGTCATTCTTTCCTGAAGTTGTGGTCTTTTCGCGAAAACTTCTACAGTTCTTGCAAGCTTGCTCAAGCCAACAACTTCACCATCCGGTATATACGCTACATGAGCTTTACCATAAAAAGGCAAAAGATGATGTTCACACATTGAATAGAAAGTAATGTCTTTTTCTAATACTATCTCACTGTTATCGCAGGTAAATCTTTTCGAAAGATGATTCTTTGCATCCTCATCCATACCTGCAAATATTTCTTCATACATTCTCGCTATTCTCGAAGGTGTATCCTTTAACCCTTCCCTGGACGGGTCTTCACCGATTCCCTCCAGGAGCATGGTAACAGCTTCTTCTATCTTCTTCTTGTCAACCATTTTTGATATATACTCCTTTTAGACAAGTATAACACATGCGTACAAATACAGGCAATTTTTGTATATTAGCTCTAAATCTTCAATTTACGTTTATTCTCGTACATCTCATGATCTGCTCTATCAAATACGTCATCGACATGTTTATCTTTACCTAGAATAAAATCAGAGATACCTACTGCGATAACAGGCCCTATGTTCTTATCTCGATTAATTATAGACTCCTTATTAAGCATTGCTATCAATTTCTTTCTATCTGCAAAATCCTGTCCGCTAAGGAATATAGCAAATTCATCTCCTCCGATTCTGAACACCGGGCTATGATCAAATATATCACATATCAGTTTGGCTGATTTTTTTATATACTCATCGCCCGCTTTATGTCCTTTGGAATCATTTATCCTCTTTAGATCGTTGATATCACAGACTGCTAATGCAAACGGCAGGTAATCCATACCTTTATCTAGATTTTCCTGAATTGATTTTTCAAGTTCAGCAAAGGCTGTCTTGTTTCTTGTACCTGTCAGTTCATCTCTTCTCGCATTCTCTTTTTCAGTATTAAGAGCTAAAAGATGTTCTTTTTCTTTCTTTACTTCCTCATCAATATTCTCTACACCTATTATCAGATGTATTCCGTCTCTTGATTTTCTTGCAGATAATCTAGTGTGTTGAACTCTATCATCAATTATCAGTCTGTATTCGATACTAAACTGCTTCTTATCTTCTAATGCTGATATCATATAGTCATTATCAAAGATTCTAAGCAGTCTTTCTCGATCCTGTGGATGAATAAGGATTGATGCATTGTCTTTTGATGTTTTAAAGAAATCATCTCCTGATTGATTTACTTTTAATTCGCCGAATATGTTATTTGAGTCAAATCCTACATACTCACCTGTTTGAGAATCAACATAATAAATCGCATCATAATTGGAAGCCAGGCTTTCTGCAATCTGAGTAAATGTTATACTTGCCTTTTGCTTTTCGAGGAAAGCTGTTTCGGCAGTAATAGTATCATTTATGTCCTTTTCACATAAAACAAAGTGTTTTCCGTCTTCTGCAAGCATTACTACAAACCTGAAGTATCTAGGTTCATTTCCAAACATTATCCTGTATTTATATGCATAGGATTTCCTGTCTTTTAGATTTTTCAGCATAGTCTCCTTGTGATACATGCTAAGTGCAAAAGCCCTATCATCTGGGTGTGCATATTTAAGCACATTATCGATAGTATCAGTATAGAAATCTTTAAAAGTAGGATTTACATTCAATGACATATATTCAGCACTAGCTGATATCTCTTTATATTCGCCTGTCTCGATATCGATATAGTAAATAGCTTCATAATCTTCAGCCAGAGAATTTGAGATATGATTATATATTTCTTTTTCCTTTTCTGCTTTTTCCTTTTTTTGTACCTGTTCTATCTTTTCATCTTCATCAACAAAAATGTGCATTACACAGTTAGCAATAATACATCCGATTGTGTAAAAAGGCACTAACGGGTAAAAAGATTGAAGTACGATGAATATCGCCATTACGCCACAGCTTTGAAACACAGCTCTGTAATGAATCCTATCTATACCTTCTGATCTGTATGCGGCAAAAAGAGAATAAAGAGAACTTATTATATACATTATAAGCTGAGCTACTAAAAGGAAATATCTGCCGGAACCCGGAATATATTCCATTTCATCTGTAAAAGTAAAAATGATAGGATTAAAGAAATTTATAAATAGATGAAGTATTACAAAAGCAAAAATAAACCATCCTGCAGTCAAAAGACTTATTGCATTAAAACTTCTTTTTCCAAGAAATGCAACAACAAATCTTGTCCAAAACAGGACCGAGAAAGCCATTGATGCAAAGAATAGCATAGTGTCAGCATATGCTAGTATTCTGTTATCAGATTCAGTGAAAAATCCCCAAGATAAATCTGCCAGATAGAATATTAGAATGGAGATAAGAAACACTCTGTATCGAAATCTAGGATCATTTTTTGCCAGTTTCTTACCATTTTTCAGAATATCATGATTGATAATTAGATGATGGATTACT
>CADAPR010000142.1 GCA_902789785.1 uncultured Lachnospiraceae bacterium | reverse complement strand
CTTAATTTTACCTTAATTTTTTTTAAGATTTCTATTGAATTATTTTTTGTTCTGTAGTATTATAGACTCACAGGAGGAGCTTTGAAATGAAAAAGTTACATAAAAACAGCGGATTTTCATTAGTTGAACTGATAGTAGTAATAGCTATCATGGCTGTTTTAATCGGCTTACTCGCTCCTCAGTTCATCAAATATGTGGAACGCTCAAGAATGTCCATGGATGTTCAGAACGTTGAGACACTCTGTCATGCCGCAGAAACATTTGCGGCCGACGTTGATACACACCGAGTTCCTATTCCTCACTCATGTGAGATAGTACTTACTCCGGGTAACAGAGTTGCTGTCAATACAACCACAAGCGGAGACGATCGTTACTGGCAGCTGGCGCTGGAAAACGTCGGGATCACCGAGTATGAATTAAAATCCAAAAACTGGTTTGATTCATCAAATCAGATCGTAATAACCGCTCACGATCTCAATGGCATGCCGTATTTTACCGAATCAGGAGTAAAAACAAATTTAAGCCTAATAAACGGCGACATTGTTGACGATAACTAATATAGCAGAACAACTTGCAAGATAACTAGCTTCTGCCGAGCTAGATGTCTCTATACATTAAAACTTCAGCGCCCTGAAAAGGGCGCTGATTTCCTTTTACAGCCTTAGAGTCTCTTTAGAAGTTCTTCACGCTGAGCTTCATATCCCGGCTTGCCAAGAAGAGCGAACATGTTCTTCTTGTAGCTTTCAACACCCGGCTGATTGAACGGATTAACTCCGAGTATATATCCGCTGACACCGCATGCAAACTCAAAGAAGTAGAATAACTGTCCGAGATAGTATTCGTTCATCTCAGGAACATTAATCATGCAGTTGGGAACCTGTCCGTCCGTATGAGCCAGTACTGTTCCGTTCATAGCAGATTTGTTTACAAAATCAACTGTCTTTCCAGCAAGATAATTAAGTCCGTCAAGATCTACAGGTTCTTCTCCTATAATGATCTCTTCTCTTGACTTCTCTATATTGATAACTGTTTCAAAGAGATTTCTTGCACCGTCCTGGATGAACTGACCCATTGAATGCAGATCTGTTGTAAGATCAACGCTAGCAGGGAAGATGCCTCTCTGATCCTTTCCTTCAGACTCGCCGTAGAGCTGCTTCCACCATTCTGATACATAGTGAACGGCAGGCTCATAGTTGCACAGAATCTCTATTGCTTTTCCTTTTCTGTAAAGGATGTTTCGAAGAGCTGCATACTTGAGTGCGTCATTATCTTCAAATTCATTGTTAAGAGCCATCTCGCGAGCGCTGGCTGCGCCTTCCATAAGCTTGTCTATATCTGCTCCGCTTACAGCTATGGGAAGAAGTCCTACTGCTGTAAGAACAGAGAATCTTCCGCCGATATCATCCGGAACTACAAATGTCTCATAACCTTCTTCTGTAGCAAGCCCCTTTAATGATCCCTTTGCTCTGTCTGTTGTAGCATATATTCTCTTTGCCGCTTCTTCTTTGCCGTACTTCTTCTCCATAAGAGACTTAAGAACACGGAATGCGATCGCAGGCTCTGTTGTCGTTCCTGACTTAGAGATCATGTTTATAGAAAAATCTCTGTCACCGATAACATCGATAAGATTCTTAAGATATGTTGAGCTTATGGAATTACCTACAAAATATATCTCGGGAGTCTTTCTCTGCTCCTTGCTTATCATGTTATAGAAGCCGTGTCTTAAAAACTCGATGGCAGCTCTTGCTCCGAGATATGAACCGCCTATACCGATAACAAGCAGTACATCAGAATCCTGCTTGATCTTTTCGGCAGCCTTCTTTATACGCGCAAACTCCTCTTTGTCATATGCCACCGGCTGATCTATCCATCCAAGGAAGTCATTTCCGGGACCTTTCTTGGACACAAGAAGCTGCTTTGCATCCAAAACAATTTTTTTCATGTTCTCTACTTCATGATCAGCCACAAAGACTGATGCTTTAGAGTAGTCAAAAGATACTTTGTTACTCATGATATATCTCCTTTTATACTATATTAAGCTGTCTCTTACAGCCTTAAGTTCTTCTTGAGTGGGTTCTGTGGGTTTCCACAGTATATGCTGTCCGTCTCCTTTGTATCTCGGGATCAGATGCATATGGAAATGAAATACAGACTGTCCTGCCACTTCTTCATTATTCTGTACGATATTGAATCCGTCAGCATTAAGCTTTTTAGTCATTGTCTCTGCCATGCGCTTTGCCAGTTTAAACACTTCAGCGGCTGTATCCTCAGGCAGTTCATAGATATTTCTGTAATGCTCTTTGGGAAGGATCAGTGCATGCCCCTTTGTAGCAGGTCCCGCATCAAGTATTACATTGAAGTTCTCATCCTCATAGATCGAATTGGTAGGTATGATCCCGTTTGCAAGTTTGCAAAAAATACAATTATCGTCTTTCAATCCTTTTCTCCTTCCTAATTCATGAATACGAAGAGCTCGTCAAGAGTCCTGAACAGCTTAAAGTCACCCTTCATCTTCATATTTCCGGCCATAAATGCTCTCTGGAAAGTCATCCTTCCGGCAACAATGTCCTGCATTGTCTCTTCCGTGATGTTTATCTCGACATCGGCTTTATCTATCATATCCAGTGAATACTGGGCATCGGCATTGTCAACTATTATGGAGAGCGGCTTCTTTCCGATCATTATCCTGTAGGAAGCCTTGAATCCCGCAACTGGAGAAAAATGCTCCTTGAGTGCCGTGATAAATGATTCTCCTTCTGTCGCCTCCTTGCCCATCATGCCTTTGAACATCCTTGCAAGATCCTGAATGTCTTCTTTCTGACGCTGAACATAGCTGTCATCTGCCGCATACTGAGAAAGCTGTTCCGACTCCTGAGGAGTAAGATCGGTATTTGTAGATACACTTACCATCTGCTTTACAGCCTGATTGCTGGCAGGAAAGCTTATCATCTTCTGTTTGATAGTCCTGTAGACATTTTCCGCTTTCTTTTCAATAAGCGTTGTATATCTGTCATCTATCTCAAGAGATGCCGCATCAGCTATATATCCGCATATTCCGGAACAGGGCAGTCCTCCGAGTATCTCCCATGCGGTCGAGAGATTGAGCTTTCCTTCTCTCTCTCCGTATGTTGTTGACATTACTATGGGACACATATAGATCTTTGAGATCTTTTCCTTGTCGCCATACAGCCAGCATGCATCCAAAAACTGCTGCATATATCCGCCGATACCGTACCATTCAACAGTCGTTGCGAGTATGATACCGTCAACATCCTTAAGAGTCTGAGGCAGAGTTGTTATGGCTGCCCTCTGTTCACAGAGCATGTAACGCTCAACCTTGACATTGAGTTCTTCCAGCACCGCCTGCATCTTGTCGATCACAAAAAGCGTAGGATCGTCCATCAGGCCTCTTCCGCCATAGTAAATATTTACCTTCACTTTTAAGTACCGCCTCCTTTTTTCGAAAGCTCTTTAGCACACACGATAAATGCCATTATAAATCCGAAAACAAGCCCTCCGATGTGTGCCGCATAGTCTATATGCGATGATGCAAAACTGCTGTATAAGCAGTAAGCAACTAACAGTATCATCCTCTTTATAGGAATATTTAACCCTTCTGTCTTCTTTATCACAAGATATAGAAGCGCTCCCATTATTCCGTAAACCGCACCGCTGGCACCGACTGATGTGTATCTTGTATATGTTATCCATTCATAGCCAAATGATACCACATTGCCCATTATGCCTGAGACAAGATATATAATGGCAAATCTTACAGATCCCGTCTTATTCTCGACCATCTCTCCCATAAAGTACAGAAGCACCATATTGCTTATGAGATGCTGAACACCTGAATGAAGAAACATGGCTGATATAAATCTGTAATACTCGCCGTTTGTGACAGGATCAAACTCCATCCTTCCGGATGCAATGAACGGATTTTCACCGTTTGCGGCTATATTTCCTATGATCACGGACGTGAGAAAGATAAGCGTATTTACTATTACAAGCGTTACTGCTACCGGAGCCGGTTTCTTGCTGTTCTTTTTCTGATATGCTTCGCGTTCATCATTAGTCATGAGCTTTTCATTGATCGCATGCATATCGCCGCTTTCTATAAGAGAACCTGTTTCATCAAGCCATTTCTCAAGTATGCCCTTTAAACCGTAAAAGTCCTCAACACTGTCTTTTGGCATGACCAGCTGATAATTTAGCTTATCTATAAGCCAGCACATATATTCATCGCCGGCTATATCTCTTGCTTTGTCTTCATTATCAAAAAATATGAGATTCATGACATGAACATCTTTGCCATGCACTGTCTGACATATATTAAGAGTCTGCTTTTTCAGCATTTGATGATCTAAACCTGACTGGGAATTAGCATCCACTACCTGCAGGATGTTCACACAGCTGTATATCCTGCATGTATTTTTCAAATAACCTGATGATCATGCTATTTGTTTTTTGCAGCATCGTTTACACAATCCTCTATCAGATTCATGATAGTCTTTATGGAATTGATCTGTCCGCTGCTGACCATGTTTTCGATGTACTGTTTTCTGTTAAGATAAACTTCGTGAACTGTCTCGACAAGCGATATGGGATCAAGCGCCTCTTCTCTTATGACAGCGCTGAAGCCCTGGCCTTCAAATGACGATGCATTAAGTATCTGGTCACCTCTGCTTCCTGCAGACAGCGGGATCAGTATATTGGGCTTGTTTAGAGCAAGCAGTTCGCAGATAGCATTTGCTCCTGCTCTTGAAATGACAACATCAGACATTGCAAATACATCCTTTAAGTCTGATTTTAAATATTCAAACTGCTTGTATCCGGGTACGGAAAGCATAAGATTATCTATCTTATCCTTGCCGCATATATGTACGACCTGGAAATCCTTAAGAAGTGTATCGAGTGATTCTCTTACAGCTTCATTGATGCTCTGGGCACCCTGGGAACCGCCGATCACCATGATCACGGGCTTGCTTGAATTGAATCCGCACAGTTTATATCCTGCTTCAATGCTTCCCTGCATCAGTTCAGCCCTTATCGGTGAGCCGGTAAGAACCGCCTTTCCTGCCGGAACTTTTGAAACTGTCTCGGGGAAATTGCAGCATACCTTGTCGGCTACAGGTATACAGAGTCTGTTTGCAAGACCCGGAGACATGTCAGATTCATGTATGATGCATGGTATCTTTAGATCTGCTGCCGCGCGTACGACCGGAACGGACACAAATCCTCCCTTGCTGAATACAACATCGGGCTTGATCTCTTTTAAGATCTTTTTAGCCTCTCTGTAACCCTTAAGAACTCTGAAGGGATCTGAAAAGTTCTTCAGATCGAAGTATCTTCTGAACTTGCCGGTCGCTATACCATGATAGTCTACGCCGAAATCGGCCATCAGCCTTTTCTCGATCCCGTCATAGGAACCTATATAAAAAATCTCGTAATCCGCCTTCGTAAGGGAAGGTAATAATGCGATATTGGGTGTAACGTGTCCTGCGGTACCACCGCCAGTTAAAACTATACGTTTCACAACCGTGCCTTCTTTCTTATCAAGATTTATCCTCATAAGATTATATCAGATATGAAGAATATCGACCACAAAATTGTTAATAAAGAAAACGATGACACAAAAAAGACCGGCTTTGCATGTAAAACCGGTCATTGTATCTTTTCTGATCTAAGTTCATCAGATCCTGTATCCTCTGTTGCTTATATCTTGCGTGGATTCCTCTAATATCTGATTCTTTCCGTATGTCATTCCCGCAACAACGGATTGCGTATTTTTCATCACAGGCTCCGATTCATCGCTGTCGGCTACGGATTCATACGAATCATGGAGATTTTTGATCATGCCTCTGACCTCATCTATGGCATCTGTATCCTTTTCACAGATCGCCTGACGCAATCTCTTTTTCATATAAAGATACAGCTGCTTTAAATCTCTTGCGATATCATATTCATAGTGAAGATTGTTCATCATCTCCTCTATGCATCTTTTTGCCTTGTCTATGTTTATGACATAGTCACCCGTTCCTGCATTGAAATTCTTTGCATCACGCAGATATGTATCGATTATCTCATAGGAAACAAGTATCATCTGCACATTGTTTGCCTGTGATATGCGCATGGCAAACTGCTTTTTCAAACTGTCTTCCATATATACTCCTCCCGATTATTACTGGATCAGCTGAAGCATCTGCGATGGTCTTTCGTTAGCCTGTGCAAGTATCGCCGTTGCTGCCTGCGAAACTATCTGCAGGTTGCTGTATGAAGCCATCTCTTCTGCCATATCGGTATCCATGATACGTGAATATGCGGCTGTTACATTTTCTTCAGATGCAGCAAGATTGTTCTGTGTATGCTCAAGCCTGTTCTGATATGAACCCAAGCGGCTTCTCATCTGTGAAATGAATTCGATCGCTCCGCTTACCTTTGAGATCGCTTCTTTTGCCTTCTGTGCATAGTCAACACCGGGTTCCGGATCTCCGTTAGGACCTGCAACCAATGTAAGATTTCCGTCTGTGTCTCCGAGTCCCAGATTTAAAAGCGACAGTTCCGGGAATCTCATATCAAGAGTCTGTCCCTCATTGGCACCTATCTGAAGTGTCATCGCACCATAGCCCTTAAGTTCAACTTCTAAAGACTTTTCGCTTTCCCATCCGCTTCTTAGCTCGAGTCTGATCTCGTATCCGTCCTCGCCCTTTGCAATGAGCTGACCGTCTTCAAGCTTGCCCTGAAGTATTCTTGACACGCCATTGCTCTTATCGGTCATGTTTAAAGTATATGTTTCATCTCCTGCTGCAGGTTCGGTGATATCTATCGTATAATCGCTGAACTTTACGGCATCCGAATAATACTTCACTTTTACATTGTTGTTATTCTCGACATATCCCTTAAGATCGAATGTTCCGTCCATAAGTGTCTGTCCGTTGTATTCGGTCGTCTTTCCGATCCTTACAAGCTCCTGAGTAAGCTGATTTATCTCGCTCTGGATCGCTCCTCTGTCGCTGTCTGTCATTGTTCCGTTTGCTGACTGAACGCAAAGCTCATTTATCCTCTGCAATATATCATGACATTCGGCAAGAGCACCGTCTGCTATCTCTACTACAGATACACCGTCCTTGGCATCCTGATTCGCTTCCCTGAGTCCTCTGATCTGAGCATTCATACGTCTGCTGATGGCAAGACCTGCGGCATTGTCCTTTGCGCTGTTTATCTTGTATCCTGAAGATAAGCGTCTGAGCGAATCCGTCAGCTTCTTGTCATTTGTTTTAAGTGAGTTGTTTGCCAGCATAGCTGACACGTTGTAGTTGATCTTCATGCTCATAATAACTCTCCTTTACATCTGAGAAACAAAAGTTTTCAGAAATTCCTTTGCTAACCCGTATAGTGTTTTGGTGTCCATATTATTTATATCGGCATTTTCTGCCTGATTCTTATCATTTTGTGATGCAAATGTACGATTTTCAAGTCCGACTATCACTCTGAAATCAGTTACTGTATCAAGTTTTTGCGACATTTTTTCAGAAACACGCTTAAGTACATCGACACCCTCTTTGTTCTGTGTGACAAACAGTCCGCTTATGCTCTCAGGCAGAACATTAAACTGAACCGTTACTCTGCCAAACATATCTGTGTCAAATCCGATACTTACC
>CADAPR010000141.1 GCA_902789785.1 uncultured Lachnospiraceae bacterium | reverse complement strand
TTCAGTCTCCATCTTTCTGATATATTCAAGATACTGTTCAGTGATGGTGACTATCGGAATATCATAGATATCAACCTTATTCTTTTCTATAAGATGAAGTAGAAGGTCCAGAGGTCCTTCAAACACTTCAAGTTTAACTTCTATAGCCATAACTACCTCTGCATCAATATATTGTGGTCTATAATGCGCCCACACTCATCTATTGTACAAAATGTAGTATCTTTTTGCAAGTCAAACTTTCTTTATACAAATAATGCAGAGTTCGCAGGGATTAAATATCCTGAGCGGCAGTGTATGACTTCCAAGTCCCTTGCTCACGATCATCTTTGATCCGTTAAGGTCATATATCCCTCCGTCATATTTATCCGTTAAGGTCATATATCCCTCCGTCATATTTAGGGAAAAGACTTAATCTCGCAGAGACCATTCCTCCAATAAACGGCAGTCTTACAATCCCTCCGTGGAAATGTCCGGAAAGCACAAGATCCGCTTCGTGTGAATAAGCCTCAAAAAACTCCGGATTATGCGCCATAAGGATTCTGTAGTGATCTTTGTTTTTCTCCCCCGTCATCTCTCTTATATATGAGGGTTCCATCGTAACCTTTGATCCGCGCTTATAGTACTTTCTTTCTATCTCCAGGCCCTGAATATCAATGTTGTATTCATCCAGATATGCATGTTCATTTCTAAGTAGTATTGCTCCGGCTTCCTGTATACCTTTAGTAAGCCTGTCAAAATTATCCCCGAAATCCTCTCTGTAAAGATACATGCGGTATTCGTGATTGCCTATACCGTAAAATACTTTCTTTCCTGCAAATGCTCCTACCAGATCTACAGCTCTTTTTATAGCAGCTTCATGTGCTTCTCCGGCTCTTGAGGTTATCATATCACCGCCCATCACGATAATGTCGGGATTTGCTGCATTTACAGCTTCTATGAGCTTTTGATTATCAGGCCCATGGGTATTGCCATGAAGATCGGATAGGAAGGCTATAGTACAGTCTTTCTTTATCTTTTCCGAAGATACCAGATATCTGCTAACAATAAGTCTGTTATTATCTATCGTACTTATTGCGATCACAAACAATATTAAGATTATGATTATCAAAGCAATGATTTCCATGTCAGTTATTATATCATACCATCAAGACATAAAAAAACCCTTGGAATGATCCAAGGGCTTTAGCTTTATTAGTTGTATTTGCGCTTTCTTGCAGCTTCAGACTTTTTCTTACGCTTTACGCTGGGCTTCTCGTAATGCTCGCGCTTTCTGATCTCCTGCTGGATACCTGCCTTTGCGCAGCTTCTCTTGAAACGACGTAATGCGCTATCTAAAGTTTCGTTCTCTTTTACGATAACACTTGACACCTGGCTTGACCTCCCTTCAGTCCTGCATAGTTTTTCGACTGATTCAGGTTATTTGTGTTAGCACACATAACCATTATATCTATTTTTTGACTTTCGTCAACACTTTTTATGAAAATAACGCGAAAATTCGTTATTTAAGCTGTTCTGCCAGAACCTCAGCAGCTTTCTTTAAGCAATCATCTATTCCGGCAGGATTCTTTCCTCCCGCCTGAGCCATGTTAGGACGACCGCCGCCGCCACCGCCAACCAAAGCAGCGATAGCTTTTACAAGATTGCCGGCATGAGCTCCGCTCTTTTGAGCTTCATCGGTAGCCATTACCATCAGATTAACCTTGCCGTCTGTATCACTCGCAAGAACTATAACGCCTTCTTTAAGTTTTTCCTTTAACTGATCTCCAAGGTCTCTTAAAGCATTCATATCTACGCCGCTTAACTTCTTTGCCAAAAGCTTTACGCCCTTTACATCTTTAACCTCATCGGTAACATCTCCGAGCGCTTCCTTTGCAGCCTTAGCCTTAAGGCTTTCTATCTCTGATGAGAGTTCCTTGATCTGGTTCATCATGTTGCCAAGTCTCTCCAAAAGATTTGCGGGTGTTGATTTAACAATTGCTGCAGCTTCGTTTAACTCGTTTTCTAGCTTCTTGTAATATTCATTAACGTTATCTGAAGTAATAGCCTCAATACGTCTTACACCTGCAGCTACACCGCTTTCTGATACGATCTTGAAGTTCTGTATCTGTCCGGTATGAGCAACATGCGTTCCGCCGCAGAGTTCCTTTGAGAAGTCTCCCATTCCTACTACTCTTACGGTATCACCGTACTTTTCTCCAAACAATGCCATAGCGCCGCTGTTTTTAGCTTCATCTATGCTCATAACCTTTGTTTCAACCAAAAGATCTTCAGCGATCTTTTCGTTTACAATAGACTCAATCTTATCTATCTCTTCTTTTGTTACCGCTCTGTCACAAGAAAAGTCAAAACGTGTTCTCTCAGCATCCTGATATGAACCCGCCTGGTGTACATCATCGCCTAAAACCACCTGCAGAGCCTTCTGAAGAAGGTGTGTTGCAGAATGATTCTTGCATATGCTTGCTCTTCTTATACCGTCTACCTTAAGTGTTGCCTCATCAGATGATGAAATTCTGCCTTTTGTCACAACGCCGATATGAGCAACTCTGTTGCCCTTAAGCTTTATTACATCTTCTACCTTGAAGCTTCCGTTTGCAGTCTCAATAATTCCCATGTCTGCACACTGACCGCCCATTGTAGCATAGAAAGGTGTCTTAAGCGTTACGATCGTACCGTCTGCTCCTTCTTCAAGGACATCAACCATTGCATTTTCATCAGCTATTGCAGCTATCTTGCTTGTATCAGTCAGCCTGTCATAGCCTGTAAACTCGCTTACAACATCTTCGGGAAGCGAAGCAAATACATCAGCATCAGCTGTAAGCTTTGCAGAGAAGTTCTGATTTTCTCTGGCCTTCTGCTTAGCAGCTTCCATAGCCTTGTTAAATCCGTCCTCATCGACTTTAAGTCCTTCTTCCTGTGCCATCTCTACTGTAAGCTCGATCGGGAAGCCGAATGTATCATATAGATAGAAAGCAGAATCTCCGTCGATAGCACCGCTCTTTTTCTTTTCATCAAGGATCTTCTTAAACTCCTTCATACCGTTTTCAAGAGTGCTCTCGAATCTTACTATCTCCTTATCAAGCTCCTTCAAGATGAACTCGCGATTCTTCTTAAGAAGCGGATATGAATCATCATAAACTTCATCGATATATATCTTAGCTACTCCAAGCAGTGCATCCTTGCTCATTGAGAGTGTACGTCCGTGTCTTACAGCTCTTCTGATAAGACGTCTGAGTACATAGCCAGCACCTGCATTTGAAGGCAGAAGCTTAGCTTCATCACCAATCAGCATAACGCTCGTACGCATATGATCAGCGAGGATCCTCATGGATCTTGTGAGTTTTTCATTCTCTTCGTATTTTGAACCTGATGCCTTTTCGATATATTCTATCGCACCTGCAAACAGGTCTGTCTTATATACATCCTTTGTACCGTTTAGGAACGCAAGGTTTCTCTCAAGTCCCCATCCGGTATCAACATTTTTCTGCTTAAGAGGTGTTAGATGTCCGTCATGGTGCTTTTCATACTGCATGAACACGTCATTACCCAGCTCAGTATACTTTCCGCATGAGCATCCGGGTCCGCAGTTTGGTCCGCAATCAGGAACATCAGCTATATAGAACATCTCGCTGTCAGGACCGCAGGGACCGTATTCAAGTCCCCACCAGTTATCTTCTGCAGGCAGATAATAAATGTTTTCCTTCTTGAATCCCGAAGCTATCCTAAACTGAGCACCTTCTTCATCTCTGGGTGCATTCTCATCCCCTGCAAACACCGTAGCAGCAAGATGATCAGCATCAAATCCGAAAACTTCTGTAAGAAGCTCATAGCTCCACTTGCAACGCTCTTCCTTGAAATAATCTCCAAGGCTCCAGCTTCCCATCATCTCAAAGAATGTAACGTGGCTCTTATCGCCAACGGAATCGATATCATTTGTTCTAACGCATCCCTGAACATTGCAGAGTCTCGTTCCTAATGGATGCTTCTCTCCAAGCAGATAAGGCATAAGAGGCTGCATACCGGCTACATTGAACAAAACGCCTGTGGAACCGTCGGATACGAGCGAAACCGCACCAACATCCACATGTCCTCTCTGTATATAAAAGTCCTTCCAGATCTTTCTTAATTCTTTTGAAGTAAATTGTCTCATAACTTGTTCCTTTCAAAAACCTTAATTTACGTCCAATCTATTATAAATATACTGTTTATCCGTGTCAAACAGATTTACCCGTGAATATCCGATATAGAACCATCCCTAAAGATAAATATCGCTCTGACATCAGTCTGGCCCTTAAGATACTCACAGGCCTTGTCGTACCCCATGCATAAAAGAGCAGTTGACAGAGCATCTGCCTTCATGGAATCCTTGCAGATCACAGTCACGGACGCAATATTATTCTCGGCCGGAAATCCGGTCGAATTATCGATTATATGATGATATATGCGGCCGTTTCTTTCAAAATACCTCTCATATATCCCGGAAGTAACAACACTCGTCTGCCCGACATTTACCGTTGTTGCAGTTATACCCTGTCCTTCAAAAGGTTTCTGTATACCTATCTTGTATCCTTTTCCCTGCTTATTTCCAATGCAAGTGATATTTCCCCCAAGCGATATGACCGCTTCAGAGCATCCGCATCCGCACATGAACGTCCTCAGTTCATCTGCGATATACCCCTTTGCAATACCTCCGAGATCTATCATAAGGTCATCATCGTTGATTCTTAGAAGATATTCCATCTCATTTTCATCAGATGAAGACTTTCTTGTAAATACTTCTATATTTGAATGATCAGAATGTTTGAGTGCATTTACTATAAGGTCATGATCAGGTATGTTTTTCTCTTTATCCTTAAAATCCCATAGATCTATGACGCTTCCAAGTGCAGGATTAAAACAATCGTCAGTCTCATTGGCATAGCGGATGGCATATCTTAGGATTCATTCTGTGATTGATCTTATATAATTCGCTTTCTTCATCTGTCTTGCTGAAAATCAGCTCATAAGCTTTGCATTTGTCAAGCGCTGCATCAAGCACATCCGAAGGAGTTTCATCAAATACCTTAATATTTATATATGTATCGAAGAATATGCCCGATACGCTGTCCTTTTTTACTTTCTTTCCGGCTTTATCTTTGCGCATTAAATATTCATAGAATAGCTTTCCGTCAGTATCATAAGTAAAATAGTTATAAATAAGATCTATGCCTTCATCAGAATATCTGTCGGCATATCTTCCTAGTGTCCCGTATATATCCAGCGTTCCGTCATTTTCTGTCCCGTAATCAATGATATCCCTTATCTCCATGATGGGATACCACATGCCAATAAGAAGGGTGAATATGATTACACCGCTCCTTAATCCATATTCTCTTGTCTCCTTTTTCTTGTTAAGTGTTTCAATAACATATGTCATTAAAAAGAAAAGAGCAGGGATCGATGCTCCCATTACAAGATCATTGTAAAGTCCCATAGAGAATATGGGCAGAACCGTAAGAAATGCTACAACAGTATAGAAAAGGATATTGTTCTTCTGTTCCTTATATACGCATATGGCATATATCCCGAACATAAAGAAATCAAATACAAGTATTATGAATATCGAATTAAAATTTATATCATGAACGACAAGTCTTAATGCAG
>CADAPR010000140.1 GCA_902789785.1 uncultured Lachnospiraceae bacterium | reverse complement strand
TTCCAGTTGTTTGCGGCAAGCACATCCTGGGATCTCTGGTTAAGTATTCCATTCAGTGTGAGCTTATCCTCACCCGGTCTCTGCGTTACATTGAAAGTCATGCTGTATGCGCAGGGATACAGATTCATCTCATGAAGATCCTCATGTACATAGATGTTTGTCATGATGCGTCTGCTGAAAGGATTGTTCTTAAGATCATAGATGACCCTGTCAACCTGATCGAACATTCCCTCCTTGTATTTATGCTTTACACCAAGCTGGTATCCGTATGCCTTTCCTATCGAGCCGTCCTCATCAGCCCATTCATCCCAGATAGAGCTGTGAAGATCATGGATGTTGTTTGACTTCTGCTGCCATATCCACAGTATCTCATCTGTTGCCGATTTAAGAGCTGTCCTTCTGAGAGTAAGTATCGGAAACTCCTCTCTTAGATCATATCTGTTTACGACACCGAATTTCTTAATGGTATATGCGGGGCTTCCGTCAGGCCAGTGCGGTCTTACCTTCTCTCCTTCAGTACTAGTCCCGTTTGTCAAAATGTCCTTGCACATATCAACAAAGACTCTGTCTGCATAACTCATATATTACCTGTCCCATTTATCACAAAGTGAATTGATCTGATCCGCGAACTTCGCAAGATCCTTGTTAGCCATACCTTCGCTCTTCTTGATGATGCCGATAAGTCTCTGGCCGGCCTCCATGAGCCTGTTGAATACACCGGAGATCTTCTTGATCTTCTTAGCCTCGATCCTGATTCCGTCTGCCTCATAGTCAAATGTATTGCTTATAAGATCAAACTTTGTACCGCTATACGGTGCATATGCATCAAGGTCGCACTCGTCGATAAGAGTCTGTGCAAAGGTTTCTGTAACGGTATCCTCGCCGTGAACGATAAATACCCTTGTAGGCCTGTTTTCAAATCCGCCTATCCAGGTGAGCAGTCCGTTTCTGTCAGCATGGCCGCTTATTCCGGCTAGCTTTTTAATGCTTGCTCTTACCTCTATGGGCTCGCCAAAGAGCCTTACCTCGTCAACACCCTCGATGAGTGCTCTTCCTAGAGTTCCTATCGCCTGATAGCCTACAAAGAGGATCGTACACTCCGGTCTCCACAGGTTGTGCTTCAAGTGATGCCTGATCCTACCTGCTTCACACATGCCAGATGCTGAAAGGATAACCTTTGGAGTCATATCAAAGTTGATAGCCTTTGATTCCTCTGATGTTATAGACAATTTAAGTCCGGGGAAAGTAATGGGATTGATGCCTTTTTTTACAAGCTCCTTTGCATCATCGTCATAGCATTCCATTCCGTTCTTAAGGAATATCCCTGTAGCCTCTACTGCAAGAGGGCTGTCTACGTATACTTCGAAATCCTCGAATCCCTTGATCCTGCGCTCTGCCTTTATCTTTCTTAAGAAGTAGAGCATCTCCTGAGTACGTCCAACGGCAAATGAAGGGATGACCACGTTTCCGCCTCTGTTAAACGTCTCCTGAATGATCTCGGTAAGCTCTCCGACATAATCGGGTCTTTCCGTTGAGTGCAGCCTGTCGCCGTATGTGGATTCCATGACAACATAGTCTGCTTCCTTTGTAAATCCCGGGTTCTTTAAAAGAGGCTGGTCGAAGTTTCCGATATCTCCGGAAAATACGATCTTTCTTGATTCGTTTTCCTCCGTGAGCCATACCTCGATGCTGGCTGAACCGAGAAGATGTCCTACATCTGTAAATCTTATCTTTATACCGTCGCAGATATCTATTATCTGATCATACGAACATGGAACGATGCGTCGAATTGTGCCGTCAGCATCCTCCATTGTATATATGGGCTCCTGATACTGTATGTCGCTGCTTCTTTTAGCCTTCCTGCTCTTCCACTCAGCTTCCTGCATCTGTATGTGAGCACAGTCGCGAAGCATGATCGAGCAAAGATCGGCACTTGGTTCAGTCATGAATATCTGGCCTCTGAAACCTTTTGCATAGAGTAATGGCAAAAGCCCCGAGTGATCTACATGAGCATGTGTCAAAAATACATAATCGATCAGTGGTGCCTCTACAGGCAGAGGTGCATTCTCATAGATATTCACCCCCTGCTCCATACCGTAGTCAACGAGTATGTGCTTGCCACAGGCGTTTAAATAATGACAGCTGCCTGTGACCTCATGAGCTGCACCGATAAACATCATTTTCATAAGCCGCTTCCACCTTCCTTAGTAGTTTTCTTTACCCTGTCAAGATAAAACTCCGTAAGAGTCATCTTAACGTACGGATGTATAAAATAAACACCAACCATAAATGATAAAACACCTACTATATATATCGGAATAAAACTAAGATAAGTCAACAAAAGCGTGAGCTTGTTTCCCTGCATGAGATTTCTGCTCCTGATACATGCCTCCTTAACGGATATGGAAGCAAAATCCTGCATGAAATACATCACCTGCGAATATGTTAAAAGCAGATAGATGCATACGATAAGGATGACTGTTCCAAAAACCGCATCGATTGCCTTTCCGATAGATGCCTGCATCATATCCGTCAGATAATCGATACCAAGGAAAATATAAAGCCCTCCGTATACGATCGCAACAAGTATCAGTCTTGCCTTTATGGCTCTGTCAGCGCTATTTCTAAAAGCAGAGAACACATCCATGCTCTGTGTCGGCATTCCTACCGCGATCTTTAGATATATCGATAATTCTCCGTATGTGAATATTCCCTCAAATAAGGTTATTATGAATGCTGCTATCATCATCATGACCCTGTGCTGTCCAAAAATGCTTGAACACATGCCAAGGAGCATTATAAGGATGACGCGCATAAACAGAAAGGCACCTATTGCGGTGCCGTACTGTCCGAGCATTTTATCTCTTGCTATGTTCTTTAATTCACGTGATGATGCATAATCCATTAATTCTTTAAGCCTCTAAGATAAGCATCGAGGTCAAAATCTCCTCCGATGCTCTCTTCTATCATGCTGTTTATGGTATAGCCGTACATTCTTCTGCTCTGTTCATTAACCGTGCTTCGAAATACAGGATTAAAGCAGAACATGTAAAGGGCATACCCAACTATCAGGATGTTTAAGATTATAGCGACACTTCCGCATGTGAATGCCATATAGGCCTTGCCGTTCATATCGCCTTTTCCTCTTGAGAGCAGAGCAAGGATGACAGCCATTCCGCCAAGTATCATGGGAACTGTGATCAGACCGAAAAACGTGGTCACGATCGAAGCAAAACCCATGATGGATGCCGCCTTTATAAATCCGTTGTCATACGGGATATATATTGAGTTGTTCTCAGTTGGCTGTTCCATAGCTTCTCCTAGAAAAATTATATCACACCTTCATGGTAAGTGATATACGCTTCTTTGCGATATCTACATCAAGGACCTTTACATCGACTATATCGCCGACGCTTACTGCCTCGAGCGGATGCTTTATATATCTGTCTGTTATCTGGCTTATATGAACAAGTCCGTCCTGGTGAACGCCTATATCAACAAATACACCGAAGTCTATAACGTTTCTGACGGTTCCCTTAAGTATCATGCCGCTCTTAAGATCCTTCATATCAAGTACATCGCTTCTAAGGATAGGCTTTGGCATATCCTCTCTGGGATCTCTTGAAGGCTTCTCAAGCTCCTTTAGGATATCGATCAGAGTTATCTCGCCGATCCCAAGTTGTTCAGCCATCTTTTTGGTATCGCCGATCTTTGTAGCAAGACTCGGTGTCTTTGAATCAGTCTGTTTGACTGTTTCTTTGGTCTTTGCCGGCTCTTCTTCAAGTTTTACATTACCCATGGCTGCAGCCAGCGCCTTGCCCATAGCTGTGGACGTATCTATGCGCATACGCTTTTCTGGCCGTCTGTTCTTTTTGTTTTCGCCAGTCTGCTTTGATGTCTGCATGTGCGAGTCCTTAACCTGCTTTTGAAGCTGCTTTATATCATCCATCGTCATATCAAGCTTCTTTAGTAGCTCTTTTACCGCATCATAGCTTTCCGGATGAACGCTTGTAGCATCAAGAGGGTTAGTTCCGTCATTGATGCGCAAAAAGCCCGCACACTGCTCGTAAGCCTTGGGTCCAAGCTTGGGAACCTTTAACAGTTCCTTTCTTTCCTTGAACTTTCCGTTTGCTTCTCTGTATTCGACTATGTTCTTTGCAACGGGTTTGCTTATGCCGGAGATATATTCAAGCAGAGGAGCTGATGCGGTATTAAGGTCGACTCCGACCCTGTTTACGCTGTCCTCTACAACATTTGTAAGCGAATCTCCGAGCTTTTTCTGGTTCATGTCATGCTGATACTGGCCCACGCCTATTGATTTGGGGTCTATCTTTACAAGCTCTGCCAAAGGATCCTGAAGTCTTCTTGCGATGCTTGCGGCAGAACGCTGTCCGACATCGAAATTCGGGAATTCCTCTGTTGCAAGCTTGCTCGCAGAATAAACTGATGCTCCGGCTTCATTTACGATAACGTACTGAATAGGAGTATCAAGCTCCTTTATAAGTTCAACGATCACCTGCTCTGATTCTCTTGATGCAGTGCCGTTTCCGACACTTATAAGTGATACATTGTATTTCTTTATCAGTTTCTTAAGTTCAGATTTTGCTTCCTCAACCTTGTTCTGAGG
>CADAPR010000139.1 GCA_902789785.1 uncultured Lachnospiraceae bacterium | reverse complement strand
TGACTTCGGCATCATCCAAGAGATTGTGCTCATCATCCTGATCCGGAAGTCTGTACTGCCCGACGAGCACCTGCTTGTATGCATCTATCATCTCTTTTGGCTGACCTTCACCGAGCTTTACACCCTTGTTAAGGAGAATTACCCTGTCACAGTATTTGGCTATCGAACTTAGGTCATGGCTTACAAACAGTATCGTCTTTCCCGCCTGTTTGAATTCCTCGAATTTGTGATAGCATTTTGCCTGGAAGAATACATCTCCTACGGAGAGCGCCTCGTCAACGATCAGTATCTCGGGCTCGATGTTTATCGCCACGGCAAATGCAAGTCTTACGAACATACCGCTCGAATACGTCTTGCATGGCTGATATACGTAGTCTCCGATGTCGGCAAACTCCAGAATACCCGGAAGCTTTTCATCGATCTCCTTTTGTGAAAATCCCATCATGGTACCGTTAAGATAAACATTCTCTATGCCGTTGTATTCCATGTTGAATCCGGCGCCGAGCTCCAAAAGGGCACTTATCCTGCCGTTTACCGTCATATCGCCCTTTGTAGGGTTTAAAACACCTGTGATGATCTTTAAGATGGTCGATTTTCCCGAACCGTTCGTGCCGATTATGCCGACAGTCTCGCCCTTGTAAATGGTCAGATCGACATCCGTAAGGGCATAATGCTCCTTATGACGCTTTTTTCTCGTCAGTCCGAAAGCTTCCTTCATCCTGTCGGAAGGCTTATCATAGAGCTTATATACCTTCGATATGTTCTCTGCTCTAATGGCTATCTCTTTTGTCTTGTTTGTATTAGTCTCTGCCATCTTTTATCCTACAATACATCCGCAAAATGCGGCTTTAGTCTCTTGAATATCAGACATCCTATTCCAAACAGCACGACCGTGAATATCCAGAAGTACATGGTGGAATAGAAATCCTCGAAGAACCACTGCTTCTCGCAGATCGAGCTTCTGTAGCCCTCAACGATATAAACAAGCGGATTGATCTTTATATATGTCTGAACCTTAAGATCAAATGCCGCGATATTCCAAAGGATAGGAGTTGCCCACATTCCTATCTGAAGCAGTATGCTGATTATCTGGGCTATATCCTTGAAAAACACCATTATGGCACAGGTCGAATAGCATAAAGCCAGCACAAATATAAACGTGCACAGACTGTAGTAGAGTATCTGTATCGTATAGACAGTAGGATAAAAGCCGTATATCGCAGCGATTATCAGCATAACGATAACAAAGAATGCATGTATGAATGTTGCTGCTATTACCTTGATTATCGGAAGTATGCTTATCTTAAAGACTACCTTCTTTACAAGATACGAATACTCGATAAGAGCCTGAGTGCCGTTGTTTAATGCTTCGGAAAAATAAAACCATGGAACCAGTCCCGCAGTCAGGAAGAGAACATACGGAATGCTCGTTTCTCTTGCTCCTGCCTGATCACCTGCTCCCATGATCACATCAAAAACAATATAATACATAATTACCGTTACGACCGGCTGCACCATTGCCCAGACAGCTCCTAAGTACGAGCCGGCATAACGCTTTTTAAAGTCGTTTCTGGCTAGCTTCCATATAAGATGCCTGTTCTGCCACAGTTCAACAGGAAGCACTGTCACCTTGTCGTAAAGAAGTATAAATGCTGCCTCAGCGGCAACTATTATAGCTATCGCTATTATCTTCTTAGTAAGCTCATCCTTGTAGACGGCATACGGATTGTGATGGAATCCTATTACAAGCGCCATTATGAGCATCAGTATCGAGAAGATCGCTATCCCGAGCGGTTTTGATATGTGGATGTTCTCTTTAAAGTGCTTCATGTTCTTTCTTATAATCCTCAAACGATCCGTGACATTTATCCTTATCGGAAAGAATAAGTTTTGTTTCATCATCAAACGGCCACTTGACACCTATAGTAGGATCATTATACATGATCCCGCCTTCATCGTTCGGATGATAAAAATCTGATACCTTGTATACGAATTCCGCATAATCGCTCATTACATAGAATCCGTGAGCAAATCCCTTGGGTACAAACAGCTGCTTCTTGTTCTCAGCCGACAGTTCCACACCGAACCACTTTCCGAATGTGGGAGAGCCTTTCCTTAGATCTACTGCCACATCGTATACGCTGCCGCTTATGACTCTAACGAGCTTATCCTGGGGATAATTGATCTGAAAATGCAGTCCTCTTAAAACGCCCTTTACGGATGCAGACTGATTGTCCTGGACAAAGTTCACATCTATTCCTGCGTTCTTGAAATCATTATACTGATATGTCTCGACAAAATATCCTCTCGGATCCTCAAACACCTGCGGTGTTATGACCTTAAGTCCCTCTATCTCACATGTCTCTACCGTTATCTTGCCCATCTTCGCTGTTCTCCTTGGATGTTACTCTTTCTTTTTTATCGCTGTCTTTCTTATCATCAGTTGTATCAAGCCAGCTTAAATTCATGTCTACTCTGCCTTCTATGCCGTGGATCCTTCCGCCGGAGCTGTACTGCCACAGCTGATATGTGGCACCGTAGCTTGTCTTATCCGCATATTCGGCAAGCCATGTGACATTGTCGGCCGAAAGCTTAGAAATATCAAGCCGCTTGTTAAACCAGTTCTTTGATGCATATATCCCGGCTTTGTATTTTCCGCTCCTTGCAGTTTCGCAAAATGCCTGCAGTATCCTGCTTCTGCTCGCTACATCAAGATCATCCGCTCGTCCCTTGCCTCCTGCAGACTCACTGTCTACAAATACGGGATATGTCAGTTCATAATCCTTTATTAGGCTCATTACGGCGCTGGCTTCCTCGACAGCCTCGCGTTCTGTTGTAGCCTGTGTAAAGAAGTAAACGCCAACCGGTATCCCGGCCTCTGTAGCGCCTTCAATATTCTTTTTAAAATACGGATCCTCAACAATGGCTCCGGTCACAGAGCCTCGGTATCCGCATCTTATGATGGCAAATCCTACGCCCTCTTCCTTTACCTGCTTCCAGTTGATGTCTCCGTTATACTTTGAAACATCTATGCCAAAGATCGCACCTTGTGTGGTCCTTATAGCGCTATTTCCGCTCGTTTCCTCTCCGGCATCGTTTACTGCCGTATCTTCCTTTTCGGCGTCGATCTCTGCTTCTGTTTTAATCAGATAGGATATATCGGCCACAGCCTTGTACTCTATCTTTGCTTTAACCGATATCTTGACAGCCTCTTTAGGAGCCTCATATCCTGTAACGTTTTTTAAGCTGATCTTATAATCACCGGGTGAGACATCTTCGATATAGATTATGCCGTCCCTGTCATCATCATTGTATTCTCCAAGATCGGATACATCGGCTCTGAATCGTCTTCCGGTTATTACCTTGCCTTGATCGTCCATGACAACGATCCTGATATCCTTGTCTATGCTGGACACCATAAAGTCGGCTTTCTTTACTTCCTTGACTTCATACTTGCCATCGCCGATTTTTACCTCATCAAAAAACGTCTCATCAGACATCCATGCGCTCAGATCCTGCGGCATTTGCTCAATATCCTGCTCGACGGGAGCATCTGCCACTTGCACGGTGTTTTGTTTATTTGCACCGATCCTGCCGTTTATTGCAAGTACGATAAGCAGGACCGTAACTGTAAACAGGGATACGATCAGTATCCCCATCTTCACCAGTTTAGAGTCCATTAGCTACCTCTACCAGATATTTGCCGTAATCGGTCTTGAGCAAAGGCTCAGCAAGCTTAAGCAGCTGGTCTCTGTCAATAAAACCTCTCTTGTATGCGATCTCTTCGATGCACGAAATATACAGTCCCTGTCTCTTCTGGAATGCAGCTACGAAATTGGCAGCATCCAGGAGGGAATCATGATTTCCCGTATCAAGCCATGCAAATCCTCTTCCCATGGTCTCAACACTCAGATCTCCCCTTAAAAGATAGGCATTGTTCACTGCCGTTATCTCTATCTCGCCTCTTGCTGAGGGTTTTACATTCTTTGCTATATCAACAACATCGTTGTCGTAGAAATACAGTCCGGGTACAGCATAATTGCTTTTGGGATTTGCGGGTTTTTCTTCGATGGAAACAGCCTTCTTGTTCTCATCAAATTCAACTACTCCGTATTCCCTGGGGTCACGCACATAATATCCGAATATTGTCGCACCTTTTTCTCTTGAAGCCACTTCTCTTAAAAGCTTTGAAAAACTCTGTCCGTAAAATATGTTGTCACCAAGAACGAGTGCAACGCTGTCTTTTCCTATGAATTCCTCGCCTATGATGAATGCATCGGCAAGTCCTCTGGGATATTCCTGTATCGCATAGCTTAGCTTTAACCCTAGCTGTTCTCCTGTTCCTAAAAGCTCCTCAAATACCGGAAGATCTCTAGGAGTGGAGATTATCAGTATCTCTCTGATATTTGCAAGCATCAGCGTGCTTAACGGGTAAGAAAACCTCCTGTACTATCTAGTATCCGAGATAACTCAGATTCATATCCGTGTTACCGTTTATACCGCTTACGGAACCCTTTGAAGAATACTGCCACATGTCATATTTTCCTGAATATGTAGGCTGTGTATTGTACTGAGCAAGCCATATCTTGTAAGCACTCAGCGAACCTACATTCATCTTTCCTGAAAGCCATGACTTGTTAGCATATACACCGGCAGTATATCCGCTGTTCTTAAGCGTCTCGCAGTATGCCTTTATTCCTCGACATCAAGGAATACAGGATATGATATCTTGTAGTTCTTGATAAGTCCTATAGTCATCGAAGCTTCCTCGACAGCCTCGACATCAGTTATGGCCTGGCTGAAGAAGTATATTCCGACTTTTAGACCGGCATCAGTAGCGCCCTTGATATTTGTCTTAAACTTAGGATCTTCAACCATTACACCCGTTGATGAACCTCTGTATCCGCATCTTATGATAACGAATGATACACCGGAATTCTTTACAGCTGTCCAGTTGATGTTTCCGTTCCACTTTGAAACATCGATACCCATTGTTCCGGAGCCCTTCATAAGAGCACCTGTGCTGTCGAAGTTGTACTTCGCACCCTGGATTACCTGTTCACCGGTAACCTTGTTTCCGTTCTTGTCAAAGAAATATGTCTCATTGTTGATAACCTGCCATCCCGTGTACTTGTAAGCAGTAGTATCATCCGCTGCTGGCTCCATCTTCTTGAAGAACTCTTTAGCGGTATAGTAATCTGCATACTTAGCTTCAACATACTTTCCTTCAGCATCCTTTATATAAAGCTGATTGCCCTGCTTATCCTTAAGAGGAGTAGTCTTGTCCTCCTTAGGAGAAGCCTTGCTCGGAGTAGGAGTCAATGTCGGTGTAGGCGATAATGTCGGTGAGGGCGACAGAGTCGGTGAAGGTGTTGGTGAGGGCACTGCAGCCGATGCGCTTGCCGCTGCATTGGTTGCAGCTGCGTTCGTGGCCGCTGCATCATTTGCAGCTGCTGTTGCTGTAGCATTTGCGTCCTCGGTGGCTTTTGCAGCTGCTGTTGCTGTAGCATCCGCATCCCCTGCCGAAGCGGCGGCTGATGCAGATGCGTTTGCATCCTCAGTAGCCTTGGCATCTTCGGTAGCCTTCGCCTCAGCTGTTGCTGTAGCATCCGCGTCCGATATTGTTTCTGTTCCGTTCGAAGTGTTTTCGCTTGCCCTTTTTAGCACATACGGAGCCGGGAAGAATATCTTGGATGCATACTGCTGATCAGGAACGACCATCGGAGTTACTCCGATCGCTTTGGCAGTCTTAGTTGCTGCAGGTGTTACCTTGGCTGGGTCTGTTATATTGCTCTTTGCTACTGCTGCATAGCCGTCTGTGAGGGCTGTCTTTGTAGATTCAACCCATTCAACAGTATCTGTAAGTGATCCTTCTGTTGCAAGACCTGCTGCCGTATCTTCCTTCTTGGCATTGATCTCGGATTCCTTCTTTACCTCATCCGATACATCGATCTTCTTGTAATCTATATTTTCCTTAACTGTAACCGAAACCGTTTCTCTGCTGTATGTAATGTCCTTGTCATCCATCTCGCACATCGCCACGGTCGTTTTTCCAGGCTCCATGTTGTTGAGATATATGATACCGTCCTTGTCATCATCAACAGCAGTAAATTTCTTGTTTCTTGCATCTACGATCTCAACTTTGAATTCATGATTTCCGACAAGCTTCTTTGACTTGGCGTTAATGAATTTAATCTTAAGATCCTTCTTTACGGAAGTAAGAGTCATGGTAACAGAGATCGTCTTTTCCTCTTCTTCCTTCTCGTTGTATTCAGGGAGAGCATCTTCGTCTTCTACAGGCTCTTCAATTATCTCAGCGACCATCTTCTTTGCATCGGCGACCGCTACAAGCTTGCTGCTTCCCGTTACACCGATAGTCTGCATCTTCTGGCCAAGATATGAAAACTCTGCGATCTTGTTCTGAGTTGCCTTGGATGATGAATATACAACACCTGTAACAATGGCAACAAGCAGTACAAGCACTCCGGTGCCCATAACAAGATAGTCGAGTCCTGACATATTTTTAAAGAAAGCTATGACCTTGTCAAAGAAGGTTCCGTAGAATACCTCATCCTCCTCGTCTTCGATATCCTCTTCCTGCTTTCTCCTCTTCTTTCTTTTACGTTTGATCTCCTGGAATTCGGGTTCGCTTCCGTCCGAATCAGCCCATGCGGCATACTCGCTGGCAGCTGTATCTGATCTGTGCTTCTTGCCTGTTGTCGCAGCCGTTTCCTTCTTTACGGCCCCAGTCTCGGTACCGTCATCCTCAAGATATATAACACCTGTATCGCCTGTAGACAGAGTCTTCTTGTCAGCTTCCTCTATCTTGGCCTTTTCATATTCATCCATCTCATATGTGACTTCAGGGATCTCCATATCGTCACTGTGATGATTCTTGTTTGCTGCAGCGATCCTCTCCTCTTTTGTCATTACAGGAGCATTGATCTCATCTATATCAAGAGCCTGAGTAGAGAACATGTCATCATTATTCTTGTACATGTCTATCTCAGCCTGCTTTTGAGCAGCCTTCTTTGCCTCGGCGTACTCTCTTATCTTCTGTTCATTGGCTGCTGCAACCGCTTCACGAGCTTTCTTTCTTGCTTCGATATTGGCTCTTATCTGTTCATCGGAAGCATTTCTTCTGGCAAGTTCCTCCTGCTGCGCCTTAAGATTCTTGGCACGCTTTTCTTCTATCTCAGCTTCTCGTTTTGCCTTGAGTTCGGCGAACTTTTCTTC
>CADAPR010000138.1 GCA_902789785.1 uncultured Lachnospiraceae bacterium | reverse complement strand
CAAAAAACGGAAAGGGGTTAAAACTATGAAAAAGTATGTAGCAGAATTCATCGGAACAATGACGCTTGTCATCCTAGGATGCGGAACGGCTATGCTTGTCGGATGCGATTACATCGGCAGTACAGGCTATATCTTAACGGCATTCGCATTCGGTCTTACCATCATTGCCATGGCTTATTCTATCGGAAATATCTCCGGATGCCATATCAATCCTGCCGTATCGCTGGGAATCCTGATGACAGGAGGCATGGATGTCAAGGAGTTTGCGGGATATGTTATATCCCAGATATGCGGTGCATTTGCCGGCTCGCTCATTCTTGCAGCTATCTTTGGACTGGGTGGCATAACGGATATGACGGGAGGCTTTGGCTCAAACGGTCTTGGCGGAGTTAACGGCAGTGTGCTCGCAGGCCTTTTGGTTGAGATCGTACTCACATTCATATTTGTTACAGCTATACTGGGTGTTACGAGCAAAAAGGCAAACCACGGATCATTTGCCGGAGTAGTGATAGGCTTTACGCTTGTTGTCGTTCATATCCTTGGTATCGGACTTACAGGTACGAGCGTTAATCCCGCAAGAAGCATAGGTCCCGCTATCGTTGCAGCTTTTAACGGAAATACAGACCCGATCGCATGTGTATGGGTATTCATAGTAGGTCCTCTTGTTGGCGCGGCACTCTCTGCTGTTGTCTACAAGGCACTTGAAAAGCAGGACTGATACATTTTTTGGATTTACGGCCTGTCTCTTAAAAGAGACGGGCCTTTTTTATTTCCACAAGATGTTGTGGTATGAAAAAACATCTGTCGCAAGATGAAAGGCATATTTCAAAAATAGTGTCTACAAATTTGTTAAATATTCACAAAAAATCACAAAATAGTGGCGATTAATTCTAAAAAACTTCACAATAATTTCTTTCTATGCTATAATCTACATACAATTTATTGTACCTTTTGACAGCAAAATCGACTCAATATTACGACAGAAGAGGTGAAGACATGATCAAGAAGGAAATGATTGCCATGCTTCTGGCCGGAGGTCAGGGCAGCAGGCTGGGAGTTCTAACGTCTAAGGTTGCAAAGCCGGCGGTATCTTTCGGCGGAAAGTACCGTATCATTGATTTCCCGTTAAGTAACTGTATCAATTCCGGAGTGGACACCGTAGGTGTTCTTACTCAGTATCAGCCTTTGAGACTGAATACTCATATCGGCATAGGCATCCCGTGGGATCTGGACAGAAATATCGGCGGTGTTACCGTGCTCCCTCCGTATGAGAAGAGCACAAACAGCGAATGGTATACAGGTACGGCAAATGCCATATATCAGAACATCGACTATATGGAGAGCTTCAATCCCGAGTATATACTCATTCTTTCCGGAGACCATATTTACAAGATGGACTATGAGGTAATGCTTGATTTCCACAAGCAGAACAAGTCTGAATGTACAATAGCCGTTATGCCCGTTCCGATGGAGGAGGCTAAGCGCTTCGGGATCATGATAACGGATGAGAACCGCAAGATCACCGATTTTGAGGAAAAGCCCGCAAATCCCAGAAGCAATCTGGCATCTATGGGTATATATATCTTCAACTGGAAGACATTAAAGGAAGCTCTTATAGCAATGGCTGACCAGCCAGGGCTTGATTTCGGAAAGCATATCATTCCCTACTGTCATGACAAGGGATGTCCGCTGTATGCATATGAGTTCAACGGCTACTGGAAGGATGTCGGCACTCTTCATTCATACTGGGAAGCAAATATGGAGCTCATCGATATCGTTCCCGAGTTCAACCTCTACGAGGAGTACTGGAAGATCTATACCAAGTCGGATATACTTCCTCCTCAGTATTTCTCCAAGGAGAGCGAGGTTGAAAAGAGCATCATAGGTGAAGGCTCTGATATCTACGGAAAGGTTTACAACTCAGTCATCGGATGCGGTGTTACCATCGGAAAGAATACCATTATCAGAGATTCGATCATAATGAACAACACCGTTATCGGTGACAACTGCGAAGTATATAAGACTATCGTGGCCGAGAATGTTGAGATAAAGAACAACTGCCGCTTCGGTATAGGGGACGAGGTTGAAAATGAGACGGATCCCCATATCTATAACAGCGGACTGGTATGCATAGGTGAAAAGAGCATCATTCCCGAGAACATAACCGTCGGAAAGAATACATGCATCTTCGGCGAGACGGTCTACTCGGATTATCAGAACAATACACTGGCAAGTGGTAAGACATTGATTAAGGCAGGTGAAAGTGTATGAGAGCGATAGGAATTATACTTGCGGGCGGTAACAACCACCGTATGAGAGAATTGTCACAGAAAAGAGCCATAGGCGCGATGCCCATAGCCGGAAGCTACAGAGCGATAGACTTTGCTTTAAGCAACATGTCTAACTCTCATATACAGAAGGTAGCCGTATTCACCCAGTACAATGCAAGAAGCTTAAACGAGCATCTCAGTTCATCAAAATGGTGGGATTTCGGACGTAAGCAGGGCGGACTGTTCGTATTCACTCCGGCAGTGACCGCTGATAACAGCTTCTGGTACAGAGGAACGGCTGATGCCATCTATCAGAATCTGTCCTTCCTTAAATCCAGCCATGAGCCGTATGTTGTGATAGCTTCTGCTGACTGTGTTTACAAGCTTGATTTTAACAAGGTGCTTGAATATCACATCGAAAAGAAGGCTGATATCACAGTTGTATGCAAGGATATGGATCCCGATGCAAATGTGGATCGCTACGGAACGGTAAAGCTTGATGATGACTGCAGGATAGAGGACTTCGAGGAGAAGGCGGTCGTAGCAAGATCAAATACGATAAGCTGCGGTATCTATATCATCAGAAGAAGACTTCTTGTCGAGATGATCGAGAAGTGTGCAGAAGAAGATAGATATGATTTTGTAAGAGACATCCTTATCAGATACAAGGGCCAGAAGAGGATCTACGGATACAAGATAAGCGATTACTGGAAGAATATAGCTTCAGTTAACGATTACTTCTCTGCGAACATGGATTTCTTAAAGCCTGAGGTAAGAGATTACTTCTTCAAGACCTATCCGGATATCTACTCAAAGGTTGATGATCTTCCACCCGCTAAATACAATGTCGGTGCAAAGATCATGAACAGTCTGGTAGCAAGCGGAACGATCGTAAACGGTACCGTTGAGGATTCTGTGATCTTCAGACAGACATTCATCGGAAACAACTGTACCATTAAGAATTCTATCATCTTAAACGATGTTTACATCGGAGATAATTCATATATCGAAAACTGCATTGTGGAGAGCCACGGCACAATAAGGGCCAACTCTTATCACAAGGGCGAGAACGGAATAGAAGTAGTTGTTGAGCATACAGACAGATATGTGATGTAATGAAGGGAAATAGCTTATGAAGATTACAGATGTAAGGGTACGCAAGATTTCAAAAGAGAGCAAGATGAGAGCCATCGTATCGATCACTATAGACGATGAGTTCGTGGTTCATGACATCAAGGTCATCGAGGGTGAAAAGGGGTTATTCATCGCGATGCCCAGCAAGAAGGCTACGGACGGAGAATACAGGGATATAGCTCATCCGATCAATTCTGCAACAAGAGACAGCATTCAGAGAATAATCTTAGAGGCTTATGAAAAGGCTAAGGATGACGAGGATGATCCTGTCTAGCAGATAATAGTTTTTTCAGAGAAAATATGGGGTTAAAGAGAAGCTGCGGGATTTACCTGCGGCTTCTCTTTTGCTACAATGATAAAGCATGAATACTCTAACAGAAGTAGTAAGAGAGCTGTCCGATCATGAGGGCATCATAAAGACTCTCTCAAAGAAAAAAGCAGTATCTCTCTCGGGATGTTCGGATTCCCAGAAGATCCATATAGCTCAGGGACTCAGCGATGGTTTTAAGTATAAGATCATCGCTACTTACAGTGACCTAAGAGTCAAGGAGATCGCTGAAGATCTTAAGCTCTACGGTGACAATGTGCTGTTTTATCCCGCAAAGGATCTGATATTCTATCAGGCTGATATTCACGGGAACAAGCTTGTCAGCGAAAGACTCAAGGTATTAAAGAGTCTTGTCACGGATACCCCCTTTACGGTCGTTACCACATTTGACGCACTCATGAGTCCTGTGCTCCCGATAGAGCATGTCGCGGCGGGAAGCATAAGCATATCAAAAAATGACAGCATCGATACAAAGAAGCTTGCAAGCGATCTTGTTGATATAGGATATATAAGGAATTACCAGGTAGAGGAACCGGGGCAGTTCTCTGTAAGGGGAGATATCATAGATATCTTTGATACAACGGAAACAAATCCCTTCAGGATAGAGCTTTGGGGAGATGATGTAGAATCTTTAAGAAGCTTTGATATAGATACACAGCGTTCTATCGAAGAACTTGACAGTATAAGCATCTTTCCTGCTTCAGAGATGATCCTTACAAAGGATATGCTAAATGAAGGTCTGAAAAAGATAGAGAAGGACAGAGACAGAATATACAAGAGCTTCAGGGATGATTTTAAGACTGAGGAAGCACACAGGATAGATACACAGGTAAAGACTCTGAAAGAGGATCTGCTCGAGCTTGGAAGAGTCGTAAACCTTGACAGCTATGCATCGAAAGAGGATCTGCTCGAGCTTGGAAGAGTCGTAAACCTTGACAGCTATGCATCATATTTTTATGACGATCTGTATCAGTTCATACAGATGTTTGAAAGTGATGAGACCGTTTTAATATTTGATGAGCCCGTTCAGATAGCAGATCATGCCAAAGCAGTCGAACTGGAATTTGACGAGAGCATGAAAAACAGGGCATTAAAGGGATATATACTTCCCGGACAGATGAAGCTTCTGTATTCCGCGGAACAGGTTAGACGCGGATTTGAAAAGTATGCCGTCATTCAGCTTTCATCGCTTGAGAGCAGAAATCTGATCGTGGATGCCGCATACAGATGCAACGCGGATTTGAAAAGTATGCCGTCATTCAGCTTTCATCGCTTGAGAGCAGAAATCTGATCGTGGATGCCGCATACAGATGCAACATAACAGCCAAATCGATAGCTCCATACAAGAATCAGTTTGAATATCTAATAAAGGATCTTGAACTGTACAGAAAAAGAGGCTACAGGATAATACTGCTCTGCCCGTCAAGAACGAGAGCTCAAAGGCTTGCAGACAACATAATTAACAGAGATCTTCCTGCCATATATACAGAGGATATGGACAGAAGACTGATACCGGGTGAGATAACCGTCATGTACGGAAATGTCTTAAGGGGATTTGAATACCCTCTGCTCAAATTTGTTGTTATCAGCGAGAGCGATATATTCGGAGTTCAGAAGAAGAAAAAGAAGCATAAGAGATATGAAGGTACCGCGATCAATGATTTCAATGAATTAAAGGTCGGGGATTACGTTGTCCACGAGAGCCACGGACTGGGCATTTACCAGGGAATAGAAAAGGTCGAAACAGAAAATGTCATAAGGGATTACATGAAGATATCCTACCGCGACGGAGGAAATCTCTATGTCCTTGCGACAGGCTTTCGCGCTGTCCAGAAATATGCCAGCGCCGATGCTGCCAAAAAGCCAAAGCTTAACAGGCTGGGCGGCAAGGAATGGACAAATACAAAGACAAAGGTCAGGACTGCGGTAGACGGGATAGCGCAGGATCTTGTCAAGCTCTATGCGGCAAGACAGGAAAAGAACGGATATGTCTACGGAGAGGATACCGTATGGCAGAAGGAATTTGAAGAGACATTTCCTTTTGAAGAGACTGAGGATCAGCTAAAGGCCATAGCTGAGACCAAGGCAGATATGGAATCCAACAAGATCATGGACAGGCTCATCTGCGGAGATGTGGGATACGGCAAGACAGAGATAGCTATAAGAGCCGCATTCAAGGCCGTTACAGAGAGCAAGCAGGTCGCGATACTCGTTCCTACCACCATACTTGCCCAGCAGCATTTTAATACCTTTACGCAGCGCATGAAGGACTATCCGATAAAGATCCAGATGCTGTCAAGGTTTAAGAGCGCAAAGGAGCAGAAGCAGACCGTATCCGATATAAAAAAGGGACTTGTCGACATAGTCATCGGGACTCACAGGCTTTTATCGGAGGATATAAGTTTTAAGGACCTGGGACTGCTCGTTGTGGATGAGGAGCAGAGATTCGGTGTCACCCACAAGGAAAAGATAAAAAAGATGAGGCAGAACGTGGATGTCTTAACTCTTTCTGCAACACCCATACCAAGGACCCTTCATATGTCGCTTGTGGGTATAAAGGATATGTCTGTGCTTGAAGAGGCTCCCGGTGACAGAGTGCCTATCCAGACTTTTGTCATGGAATACAACGAGGAGCTGATACGTGAAGCAATAGTAAGAGAGATGGCCAGAGGAGGCCAGGTCTATTATGTATATAACAGGATAAACGACATAGCGGATGTCACAGCAAAACTTCAGGCTCTCGTTCCCGAGGCAAATATCGCCTACGGTCACGGAAGGATGAACGAGAGAGAGCTTGAGAGTCTTATGTATGACTTTATTGACGGACAGATAGATGTACTGGTCGCTACAACGATCGTAGAGACGGGCCTTGATATATCAAACGTAAATACCATCATCGTTCATGACTCCGACAGGATGGGACTGTCACAGCTTTATCAGCTAAGAGGAAGAGTCGGAAGAAGCAACAGGACAGCGTATGCATTCTTAATGTACAAGCGCGACAAGATGTTAAAGGAACAGGCTCAGAAGAGATTAGAAGCAATAAGGGAATATACGGATCTTGGAAGCGGATTCAAGATAGCCATGAGAGATCTTGAGATAAGAGGAGCCGGAAAGCCGTAAAGAAGGCCAAGGGCATAAGCAGCGAGAGCGATGAATTCGATACACAGATAGATCTTGAAGCAGATGCCTATATACCTGTTGATTACATTCCCAATGAAGTCCAGAAGCTTGATGTCTACAAGAGGATAGCTGCAATAGAGGAAGAGTCTGAGGCGGATGATCTTAGAGATGAACTTAAGGACAGATTCGGTGCGATACCCAAAAGCGCACAGAATCTCATAAGGATATCGCTTTTAAGGATAAAGGCTCACAGCTGCTATGTGACCGAACTCAAGGCAGCAGGCGAGATGATCCGCATGAACATGCACAGCACCGCCCTTATTGATGTTGCAAAGATACCTGATCTTATAAAGCTCTACAAGGGAAGGCTTAAGCTGGTTACCGGCAAGACGCCGTACTTTACATGCTCATACAAAAAAGAGGGGATCGTCGAGCTGGATGAGGAAAATCTTCTAAAGTTTGTCGATGAACTCTTGACCAACATGTATAATATTCTTATATCAGATAAAAAGGATGCTTAAGAGATGTATATAATAGTAGGTTTAGGAAATCCGGACAGAAAATATGACAATACGAGACACAATACCGGATATGTGACGATAGATAGGATCGCTGACAGATACGGGATAGATATCTTGGAGCGAAAGTTTAAATCTGTCTCTAAGCGGCGAGGCCGTACGTGAAGTTGCCGATTACTTTAAGGTCGATCCTCAGACACAGATCTGCATCATATACGATGATACATCGATGGAAGTGGGTAAGATACGCATTAGAAAAAAAGGCAGTGCCGGAGGTCATAACGGCATAAAGAGCATAATAAGCCACCTTGGCAGTGATGTATTTGTCAGAGTAAAGATAGGTATAGGAGAAAAACCGCCACGCATGGATTTGGCAGATTATGTTCTAGGCCATTTTTCTTCTGACGATAAAAAGATAATAGAAGAGAGTGCAGACAGGGTAAGCGAAGCGATACCGCTTCTTGTTCACGATATGTGTGATGAGGCCATGAATAAAATTAACGGGTAGGGTATGCTATGGATATAAAGCAAAGAATCGCACAGTGGATACCGACACATGTTTCTCCAAAACTTGTGGTGTGGGTATATGGTGTACTTGACAGGCTGATATATATAAAAAGATCTGTACGGAAAGAAAACAGGTCAGTCAACGACCTGGTGTTAAACAGTGACAGCTCGCCCTATAAGCAGGGCTATATAGAGAACCAGAGCGAATGGAAGGATATCAGATTCGGAAGATCGACAATGGCTTTTTCGGGCTGCGAGATCATGGCAGTCTACAATGTTTTATATGCCCTTGACAAAGGAAGAGGAACAAAGCTTATCGGAGAACTTATCGAAGAGTTTGAAAAGAGCGGAGCTGCCTTAAAGGGAGTTATCGGCTCATCGCCAAAGGCGATAAGAAGACATCTTCTAAAGCGCGGGATTGATTGCAGTATCGTATGGAAAGAGGAAGACATAGATCCTGACTGCAAACTTGCGATCGCTACCGTCTACAATGATAAAAAATCTCTTTATTCACAGATACATACCATAACATTCACAAAGGACGAGAACGGATTCAGGGCTCACAACGCGCGAAGCAGACAGAAGTATTATCCCACATTAAGAGAAGCGATAAACGGCGTGGGAAGCGATCCAAAGATGATATGCGCGATACAGATAGATAAAAGTTTATAGATTATTTATCAATTTATCATAGTAAAAACACAGATTATGTGGCATAATTTGCGTAGGGACTAAAAAAGGAGGTTCATTATGAGCGACTACAATTACGACAGTGCAAACAATTATAATTATGATAATAGTTCATCTGATATGCCCGGCTACGGATATGATGCATTCTCACCCGGAGCTAACAGCTATCAGGGGGACATGGGTTCTGAAACATATCAGGGAGCAAGCTATGTAGGACCTACAGGCATGGACGGACTTAAGACCATCGCGACCGAAAAGGTTGTTACAAAGTCTTTCTTGTTCATGGTGGTAGCACTCCTTATAACAGCTTTCGCTGCTCTTATAACAAGCCCTGCAACAGCTATAAAGATGCTAAGCGGCGGAACATTCTTCATTCTTCTCATTGCAGAGATAGCTATCGTTCTGATAGGCAATTCGGCAGTAAAGAAGAACAATGCGGTTCTCGCTGGAATACTTTATACAGTATATTCATTCCTGACCGGAATGACATTTTCTGTGATCATCCTTGCATATACCGGAACCAGCATAGCTGCTACATTCTTTGTAACAGCCGGCATGTTCGGAGCAATGGCTATCATTGGTCTTACGACTGACAAGGATCTTACGGGTGTTGGTTCAATGTGCCTGATGGGACTTATAGGAATCATCCTTGCAAGTCTTGTTAACCTTGTATTCCTTCGCAATTCAATGTTTGATCTTGTTATATCCATAATCGGTGTAGTTATCTTTGTAGGCCTTACGGCATACGACACACAGAAGATCAAGCAGATGGCTATGTATTCAACGGTTGAATCAGAAAACAGCCTTGCACTTTTCGGTGCATTCCAGCTGTATCTTGATTTCATCAACCTCTTCTTGAAACTCTTACGTATCATGGGCAAGAGAAAATAATAAACTGACTTATGTTTGGAGTGTCATATCATGTGATATGGCACTCCTTTG
>CADAPR010000137.1 GCA_902789785.1 uncultured Lachnospiraceae bacterium | reverse complement strand
TAAAGGAAAGATATACGCACGAGTAGGTCTTGAGAATGCAGGCACGACAGGCAAGATACTCGGCATATACAAAGCCTTATACGACTATATTGGTGATGTCGTCGTATTCTATCCTGTATTTGACAGTGAAGTTATAGATATAGAATTCAATCTGAAGGGACGTATCAGGTTTGTAACGGTCCTTTATCACTTTATAAGAATCTACTTCGATAAGAACTGTCATAGACTGATCAAACTTTTCATAAACAAGAATAAAAAACAAAAAGACTAAAGAAAGCAGAAAGGAAAAAGCATGAACAACGGATTTAGTTCAGTAATGGAATCATTATTAAAGGGAGTGGACTCTATTCTTTCCACCAAGACAGTGGTAGGTGAACCAAAACAGTTCGGAGATACCATAATCCTTCCTCTTGTTGATGTAACTTTCGGAGTAGGTGCGGGCGGTTCGGCTGCCGAGAAAAAGGATGGTGCAGGCGGTGGACTGACCGGTAAGATGACTCCCAGTGCCGTAATTGTTATCAAAGATGGACACACCAAACTTGTTAATGTTAAGAATCAGGATACTGTAACCAAGATCCTCGATATGATACCTGATCTGGTAGATAAATTCAGTAGCAAAAAAGCTGAAAAAGATATGCTGGATGATGATGAAGCCAAAGAGATAGCTTTTGGAGATGAAAAGGAAGACTAAGGTGTCTTAATGGAAGCTTCGCCCGAATCACTATATGACAAGAATTTAAATACCATGGATGAAGAAGAGTTAAAGGCTTTACGCCATTTCTTGTTTGAAGAGCGTATAGCCCTAATAAATGAGCGCCGTGCTCAGGAGGAATTCTACGAAAAGTTCATGGAAGAAAGACTGTCTTTTCGTGAAGAGATGAAGCAGTTGAATTCTAAAGTTCTCAGTGAAAGAAAACGTCTCAAAGATGAACAGGCTTTCTTTGATAAAAAACTCGCTATACTGCAGAACGGTTTTGCTTCCCTTGAGATGGACAGAAAGGCTTTTCAAAGGGAAAAAGATGCCTATGAAAAGACATATAAAAGTCTAAAGAATGAAATAAGCGGTGATACGATCGTTTCTTCCGGACTGTTTTCCGGAGTAAGCTCATATTTAGCTTTAAGAAAACGATATAAGGAACTGATCAGAATATTCCATCCGGATAATCTGGATGGAGATAACAACATGGCTCTGCTCATTAAAGAAGAGTATGAAAAATTAAGAGAAAAATTCTAACAAAAAAAGAACCTCGATAGAGGTTCTTTTTTAATGAATCATTAAGCCTTCTCAACAGCACCTGATCTTAAGCATCTTGTGCAAACATGCATTCTCTTAGCTGCACCGTTAACCTTGCACATAACGCTTCTTACATTAGAATTCCAGATTCTGTTGGATCTTCTATGAGAATGGCTTACAGCGTTTCCAAAATGAACGCCTTTGCCGCAGATATCACATTTTGCCATGGTTTTTCACCTCCAAGCTTTAATTCTCTTAAATACAACATTAGTATATTATCAGAGGAGAAGACTAAAATCAAGAGATTTTTTGATTTTTTGTGATAAATTGTAAAAAATATTAATAGTTTTCTTTTTAATACAAATAAAGTATAATGTTATACGGTATAAATCGGATCGATTAAGGAGGTATTGCATGAAGAATTCTTCAATGAATACACATATGGGTAATATTTCCATAGATAAAGATGTGATCGCTCAATATGCGGGAACCGTTGCCATGGAATGTTTCGGCATAGTCGGCATGGCCGGTTTTAATGTTAAAGATGGAATAGTAAAGCTTCTAAAAAAAGAAAACTTTACAAGAGGAATATCTGTAGGATTAAAAAAAGATAAGCTCACATTGGAATTCCATGTTATCATTGCATACGGAGTAAACATAAGAGCACTTTCAAACAATCTCATTGATAGTGTTAAATATAAAGTAGAAGAATTTACAGGCATTGAAGTCGAAAAGATCAATATCTTTGTCGAAGGTGTACGTGTAATAGACTAAGGAGGAGACAAAAGTGTCCAATGCAACTATAGATTCCATAATGCTGTCCAAGATGTTTTTGGCCGGCGCAAAGAATCTTGATTCTAAAAAGGAATGGATAAATGAATTGAATGTTTTCCCGGTACCGGACGGAGATACCGGAACAAACATGACTATGACCATCATGTCAGCCGCAAAAGAGGTTGCCAAGCTTACAAGCGATGACATGACGTCATTATGTAAGAGCATTTCAGGTGGCTCTTTGAGAGGAGCAAGAGGTAATTCAGGTGTAATTCTGTCTCAGCTCTTAAGAGGTTTCACCAAGGTAGTCAGCGATGTCGAAGTTCTTGATATACCTGTAATCGCTAATGCCTGTGAAAAAGCTGTTGAAACAGCTTACAAAGCTGTTATGAAACCCAAGGAAGGAACTATCCTTACTGTTGCCAAAGGAGTCAGCACAAAGGCTCGTGAACTAGCAGATGCTGGCGAGACTGATTTGGAAAAATTCATTGGAGATATAATCGCATACGGAAACGAAGTACTCGAGAAGACTCCCGATATGCTGCCCGTTTTAAAACAAGCAGGAGTTGTAGACTCCGGCGGTCAGGGGCTTATGGTTGTCCTTCAAGGTGCTTATGATCTTTTCTGCGGCAAGGAAGTTGATATCACAGTAATGGAAAGTACAGTTACTCCTGGTGTCAGCAAAGTAGATTCTTATAAGGAAAGTATAGATTCTGAAGATATAAAATTCGGTTATTGCACAGAATTCATAATTATGCTCGAGAAATCATTCAACATCAAGCAGGAGATGGATTTTAAGGCATATCTTGAATCTATAGGTGATTCTATTGTATGTGTTGCTGATGACGAGATCGTTAAAGTACATGTACATACAAATGATCCCGGTATGGCTATACAGAAAGCCTTGATGTACGGTTCATTATCAAACATGAAAATCGATAACATGAGACTCGAACACAGAGAGAATCTTGTTAAGCATAATGAAAAAGGCGAACTTGAAGTAAGAGAAGATGTTGAGATAAGTGCTGTTTATAAACCCGCTGAAAGCAAGAATGAAGAACCTGCCATGGAGCACAAGGAAGATGCATTTATTGCCATCTCTGTTGGTGACGGCATGGATGAGATTTTCAAGAGCCTGGGTGTTGACCTTGTTATTTCCGGTGGTCAGACCATGAATCCTTCAACAGAAGATATTCTAAATGCGATCGAGAAGATTGATGCCGATAACGTATTTGTTCTTCCGAACAACAAGAATATTATTCTTGCTGCTAACCAAGCTAAGGATCTTACCACAGATAAGAATGTTGTTGTCATCCCGACAAAAACGATTCCTCAGGGTATCGCGGCTCTGATCGGATATGTTCCTGGTAATTCTGCCGATGACAATAACAGATTTATGAGTGAAGCGATTGAATCTATTAAGTCCGGCGAAGTAACATATGCTGTAAGAGATACAAAGATCGATGATAAGGAAATAAAATCCGGCGATTACATGGGAATCGGCGATGGAAAGACTCATTAGTATATACTATGGTGAAGATATCGAAGAGAATAAAGCTAATTCACTTCTAAAGAAGATTCAGAAAAAGCATAAGGATCTCGAGATAGAATTACAGTATGGCGGACAGCCTATCTACTATTACATTGTATCTGCCGAGTAAAGGATATCGATAACGTTCGGAGAGGATGCGTTGCATTCTCTCCGTTTTTGTAAAGGTTAAGAATATGGATCTTACCAGTAACATCACTCAGATAAAGGGAGTTGGTGACAAGAGTGCCGCTCTCTTCAAAAAACTTAATATTGAAACTGTCAAAGATCTAATATTCAACATTCCTAGAGATTTTACCCTTTATGACAGTCCCGTTTCATTATCATCCGATCTGGATGGAAGAGTAATTTCCTGTCAGGGATTCTTTAAATCAGGTTCATATTCTTCAGTAAAAAAAGGACATCTGACTTTTAGCCATATCTCTTTCATATCAGATAACAAAACTATAAGACTGACCATATTTAATATGCCCTATCTAAAAAAGCAGATAAATCCTGATAAAGAATATGTGATACGTGGTGTATTAGAAGTTTCTAAGCAGGGATCCTTCAGCATGACCCAGCCAAAGATCTTTACAAAAGAACAGTACGAAAGCCTTATCGGAACTTTGCAGCCGCTTTATCCGCTTACCAAAGGCCTTTCGAACAATGCTATAAGCAAAGCTGTGCGACAGGCTCTTGATAATGTAAAAGTACCTGATGACGGCCTAGATGAATTGGATGAGTCAAATATTAAATTTGATGATGCTGTTAAAAGCATGCACTTCCCTTCAAATATGGATACTTTTATTAAAGCCAGAGAACGCATCGTTTTCCACGAATTCTTCAGTTTTATCCTTCAGATGAAGACCGATGTCAATCTGACAAAAAATATCCCGTTCACCAAAAATATGATCGAGACAGCAGATACTTTAAGATTGATCGAACAGCTTCCATACAGGCTTACAAACGCTCAGATAAAAACCTGGAATGATATAAGCCATGACATGACAAGCGGAATCTGCATGAACAGACTCGTTCAGGGTGATGTCGGAAGTGGCAAGACAATAATCGCTTTTCTTGCCCTTATTATGAATGCCGCAAATTCTCACCAGGGTGTTCTTATGGCCCCTACTGAAGTCTTAGCCAGTCAGCATTTCGACAAGCTTACAGATCTGATAAAAAAATACAATCTATCAATCAATCCGGTTTTACTAATTGGTAGCATGAGCGCTAAAGATAAGAAAGCGATCTATGCTGAGATCGAATCAGGTAAGACAAATATTATCATTGGTACTCATGCTGTATTTCAGCAGAAAGTGATATATAAAGATCTCACATTAGTTGTTACAGATGAACAGCACAGATTTGGTGTCAATCAGCGTGAATCTATCGTTAACAAAGGTAATGAAGTGCATCTTTTAGTCATGAGCGCCACTCCAATACCCAGAACTTTGGCAATGATTCTTTACGGAGATATCTCAATTTCCGTTATAGATGAACTCCCCGGAAATCGAATTCCGATAAAAAACGCACTTGTAGGGAAGCGATTCCGTAAAAAATCATACGAATTCATAGAAAAGGAAGTAAGAGCCGGACATCAGGCATATGTTATATGTCCGCAAATAGAAGAAGGCGAAAATGAATCTCTTGAAAATGTAGTGGATTATAGTGCTTTACTTTCTTCTGAACTGTCAAACGATATCAATATCGCTTATCTTCACGGTAAGATGACCCAGCAACAAAAAGATGAGATCATGACGCGATTCAAAAACAAGCTGATAGACGTTCTTGTTTCCACAACTGTAATCGAAGTTGGCATTGATGTTCCTAACGCCACAGTAATGCTCATAGAAAACAGTGAGAGATTTGGTCTCGCACAGCTTCATCAGCTGCGCGGACGAGTTGGGAGAGGAAAAGATCAGAGTTACTGTATATTCATATCTGCAAAAGATGACGAAAAGACAATGAAACGTCTCGAAATACTCAATAAGACCAATGACGGTTTTGTTATAGCCGATGAAGATCTAAAAATGAGAGGTCCCGGTGACCTGTTTGGAATAAGGCAAAGCGGTGAGTTCGGATTCATCATAGGAGATATATACAACGACAGCGATATACTAAAAAAAGCCTCCTCATGCGCTGATAGGCTTTTAAGTGAAAATGACCCGCAGCACCTAAATAAGATCATTAATGGACTAAACGATACCATTATTAATTCAGTTGACTTTAGAACTATATAAAAGTAAAATATAATTTGATATTTTCATAATAATAGTATATGGATCGGAACAGATAATGAAAAAAATAGCAGTAATGACAGACAGCAATTCAGGTATATCGCAAGAAGAAGCTGCTCAATTAGGAGTAGTTGTCATCCCTATGCCATTTACCATAGATAATGTGGATTATTATGAAGGTATTAATCTGTCTCAGAAAGAGTTCTACGAACTCTTAAAAAACGGCGGTGAGGTAACTACATCGCAACCAAGTCCCGACAGTGTAATGGACGCTTGGGACAAAGCCCTAAAAACTTATGACGAAGTTGTTTATATTCCAATGAGTTCCGGACTGTCAGGTTCTTGTCAGACTGCATTTATGCTAGCACAAGACTATGATAACAAAGTATTTGTTGTCGACAATCAAAGAATAAGCGTAACTTTACGCCAGTCCGTCTATGATGCGCTTAATCTTGCTGCCAAAGGCATGGACGGTGCTCAGATAAGAGATATCCTTATTAAGGACAAATTCAATTCCTCGATCTATATAATGCTCGACACATTGAAATATCTAAAAAAGGGAGGACGTATAACGCCGGCAGCCGCTGCATTCGGAGAGCTTTTAAAGATCAAGCCCGTTCTTCAGATCCAGGGTGAAAAACTTGATGCATTTGCTAAGGCAAGGACCATATCATCAGGCAAATCCATTATGTTTAACGCAATTAGAGATGATGCAGAAAAGCGCTTTGGAGGTCTTGATCCCGATAATGTAGATATATTTGTTGCATACACAGATGGCTGTGATGTAGACGAATATCTTAAAGAGATCGAAGCTGAGTTTCCAGGATTTAAAGTCGAATACCATGATCCTCTATCTCTTAGCATCTCATGTCACATAGGTCCCGGTGCTATAGCTATCGCATGTAACAAAAAACTTAAAATATGATAAAGATGTATTACACCATCCTTCGAACGAAGGATGGTTTTTTTATTGCAAATGTTACATATATAGTGCTTTTTCAATAGCATTATTCAATATTTTGTGGTATTATAGATAAGGTTAAATTTAAAGTGAGGTACTATGATGGCAAAGGCTGATGATTATAATGCATCCAGTATTACCGTCCTTGAAGGACTAGAAGCGGTCAGAAAAAGACCCGGTATGTACATTGGAAGCGTATCAACCAAGGGATTAAATCACCTTATCTATGAAATTGTTGACAATTCAGTAGACGAACACCTTGCAGGATTCTGTTCAGAGATCAAAGTAACGCTCGAAGAGGACGGTTCAGCAACTGTAGAAGATAACGGAAGAGGAATACCTATCGAAATGCATGAAAAAGGAATGAGTGCAGAAAGATTGGTATTTACGACTTTGCACGCCGGAGGCAAATTTGATGATTCGGCATACAAGACCAGTGGCGGTCTTCATGGTGTAGGTTCATCTGTTGTAAATGCTCTCTCTAAAAGGTTGACTGTTAGAGTCAAAAAGGGTGGCGGCATTTATGAAGATTCTTATGCATACGGATTACCCACACTTGAGCTTCAAAACGGTCTGCTCCCTCAAGTAGGAAAGACACGGGAGACAGGAACATGCATTAACTTTCTTCCGGATGAGACCATCTTCGATAAGACCTGGTTTAAAGAAGAAGATGTTAAGAGCCGTTTGCATGAAACAGCATATTTAAATCCTGAACTAACCATCATTTTTGAAGATAAAAGAAAACCTCTGAAGGAGTATGTTGAATTCCATGAACCAGACGGTCTGACCGGCTTCATAACGGATATGAACAGAAGCAAGGAAACCGTTCATGAACCTATATATTTTAAAGGTGAATCAGAAGGTATAACTGTTGAATGTGCATTCCAGTATGTGAATGAGTTCCATGAAAACGTCCTGGGCTTCTGTAATAACATATATAACGCTGAGGGCGGCACACATCTGACAGGTTTTAAGACGCAGTTTACGACTGTTATGAACACTTACGCCAGAGGTTTGGGTATCCTCAAGGATAAAGATGCTAATTTCACCGGTGCTGACGTAAGAAACGGCATGACAGCAATAATATCAATAAAGCATCCGGATCCCAGATTTGAGGGTCAGACAAAGACAAAACTCGATAATCAGGATGCAGCCAAAGTTGTCGCAAAGATCACGGGTGAAGAGATTGTTCACTACTTTGACAGAAATGTCGAAACACTAAAAAGCGTCTTAAGTTGTGCTGAAAAGGCGGCCAAAATACGCAAGACGGAAGAAAAGGCAAAAACAAATATGCTGTCAAAGCCAAAATTCAGTTTTGACAGCAACGGGAAGCTTGCCAACTGTGAATCAAAGGATCCAAAGAAATGCGAGATCTTTATAGTAGAAGGTGATTCCGCCGGAGGAAGTGCAAAAACTGCACGCGACAGGAATTACCAGGCAATACTTCCTATAAGAGGTAAGATCTTAAATGTTGAAAAGGCATCAATAGACAAGATA
>CADAPR010000136.1 GCA_902789785.1 uncultured Lachnospiraceae bacterium | reverse complement strand
ATATTGGTACCTTCTATCTTTATCCACCCGACTAGTTTCTTATTCTTCTGATACAGCTTTTCGTATTTCTTAAGTACAGGAGGAATCGTCTTATCCTCATGCACTATATTAACGCTATATTCCTTGGTAGTTGTGGTATCATCTATCAAATTTGCCAGATCATTGTATTCCGCATCGTTTTTCGCATACATTGTATAATAGAATATCAGATATCCGACACTTATCAGTACTACAAGCGAAGCGGCGACTATGATAAGTTTCCTTTTTCTCTCGCGTTTCTTAACCTGACGGTTTATCTCCTCCTCAAGTTCTGGATCGAAATCATCCTCATCATCAAAAATTCTACGTGTATCCATTATTTCCGGATCATCTTTAGCCGGTTTCTTTTTAAACGGCTTAAAGCCCTTTCTCTGTGGTTGAGAAAGAGCTTTATCTCGCTCAAGCTGAGCTAGAGCTTCCTCAAGTTCATCGAGGAAATCATCACCCAGCATTGTTTCAAATCTGTAATTGCCGTTTTCAATATTGTCGCGTATCTTACAGACATCCTCATATTTGGTCATGTCATGTCTTTCTTTGATCGCTTCAATATTCTCAAAATCTCTTTTGGCTGCCTTATAGGAATCTAGATCCCTGAAGGTTCTGCCTCCAACTTCCAAATTCGGCATATATCTTACTCGCTTTGCCCCTTTAGCTGTTCTTTATCGGTAATAAATGCGTTTACGTAGTATTCCGTAATGGTATATATCTTATCCGAACCCTCTACCATTGCAAAATATGTTCCGTCCACTGCAAACTGATCACCTATGAAATATGTCTGCTGTACGCCGGTCGCGTCTGTGAACGATACTATATACTGTGGCTTATCAAGACCATATTCCGAAGGATCCGATGGGTTTTCAATCTCAGAACGTGCATTGAGGTTTGACGCATAGCTTACTATATCTGCAACTATATCAGCATCAGGTATGAAACTGTCATCTCCATCAAGCTTCCACACTCCATTTGAATCCTTGGTAAAGCTCATTGTAACGCCATCATGTATATATGATATGTTTTTTACTGATTCCGTATCAGTCTTGATGACCGAGATCACGTTTACAGTATCTAGTACTTCAACATTGTCTACCTTATATATCGAAATAATATATCCTACTACAAAGAGTATAAGAACAACCAAAAGTATGAGTAACTGTTTCTTTTGTTTTTTCATCTTACTTCTTCCTTCTCTTTGTCCAGATTATAAAGCCCGTAACAAGAAGCGCTACCGGTACAACTATAAGAAGTACGAGGAATATTATTAGTCCTGCTGAACTCTTTATAATGAACTGCTCTGATGAAAGCGACTTTACAGGTACGACAACAGCCGCCGCATCATTGTTGACGCTCTGGTTAAGAATGTTGGTAAATACCGTAAGGTTTGCGTTACTCGTTAATTCATTTGCCTGATCTGTAAACATATACGGCGATCCTACGATATACGCAACAGTCTGTCCACCGTCTTTAGTCGTTCTGGTGGAAGTTACCGCAACATTTAATGGTCCGACCTCATCAGTATTCTGATCATACGCATAATCATTCACATCTGTTATGCTGTTCTTTCTGTATGACTTATCAGTTGATGAAAGGAAAGGCACAACATGAACATCTTCACTGTCTGGATCGTACTGATACAGCGCTTTGGCATAAGGAAGCCATACTCCCTTCTTACCGTATACGCCTGTTGTGATCACATTATTTTGAACATCAGGTACGATATAGTAAGGCGAACTTACAAATGACTGTATATCTACTACAAGACCGTTTTCAGAATAAACACCGTAATACTCGAGTAACTTGTCGAAATTAGGCATATTCGCTCTGTAGTCATCAGCAAGGCCAAGAGTAATAAGCAGCTTCCCTCCGTTTTCAGCATACGCCATTATCTTTTCAACATCACCCTCCGAAAAATCCGATGTGGGCGACATTATTATGAGCAACTGGCAATCCTGAGGTATGTCATTTCCAAGAAGGCTTATGGATTCCATCTCATAATTCTGTTTTGTAATGGCATCAGCAAAGCCTTTATCAAGTTCTATCTCATCGTGTCCGCTAAGATAGTATATCTTTGCAGTAAGGCCATTATTTATATAATTAATCGCAGAGGTTATCTTGCCCTCCATATCATTCTGCTGGACCGTATTGTAAGAACCATCATCATTGAAAGAATAATCAGTGATATACATATCATTATAATCAACATACTTGGTCCTCGTTTTTGTCTCTAGGAACAAAGAATTATATGAAGGTGTTGATTCAGTAAAGTTTTCATAGAATTTCGGGCTCTTATTGGGATCTTTATATTCTACCTTTATCTTATCTGAGAGCTCACTGTACACAGCTAAAACTCTGTCAAGCGATTCATCCTTATTATCCTGGGCTGCATATACATAAATCGTTAGTTCTTCATTTAACTCAGAGACAACATTTTTTGTCGCATCGCAAAGGGAATACAGTTTCTGCTGAGTAAGATCATACTTCATGTATTTGTCAGGGAACTGTTTCATTATCAGGTTAGCAACGATTGCTATAGCAATAACTATCACAATGCTTGTCATTGAGAAAGCACTGAGTGCAAAATTCTTTACACTTGTCGTATATCTGCGTTTTTGAACTGACTGAACAGTTAGGAAAATGAAAACAGCAGACATAGAAATAAAATATACTATGCATCTGTAATCAAGTACGCCTGAAAGGAACGTATCATATCGATCGGCGAGATCAAATACAGCCACTCCTTTAGCAATTACTTTCAAAACAGACATCTGAGTATTCTCAAGCATGTACTCGATACCGGCAGTCAGATATATCACAAACATCGTTATTATGCTGACTATTGCCGCTATTACCTGGCTTTCCGTAAATGATGAAACAAACATACATATAGCTATGCATGTAGCTCCGTAAAAGAAAAATCCGAGTATGGCAAGTCCGTTTATACCCCAGTCTATGGTTGTATATGCACTCAGCAAAATTGGGAACAGGCCTATAACAAGCACCGTTATACCAAATACGGCAAGCATAGCCAGATACTTTCCAAGTATGATCTTACCTACACTTATAGGAGCTGTAAGTGTGAGCTGATCAGTCTTGTTCTTCTTTTCTTCTGAAAGGATCCTCATAGAAAGAACCGGCAGAGAAAAGATCATTATCATAAGAAGTCTTACAAGTACGTACAGAATATCAGACATACCTGCATTGATATTGTATGCATTGAAATAAAGTGCAGACACAAATACCATGGATGCTATGAACACCCATCCTATAACATTCTGGAAGAAGTTTTTAAATTCACGCTTAAATATTGCCCACATTTTACTCTTCCTCCTTTTTATCAGTTTCTGTTTCTACTGTTGTTTCGGCATCTGTTTTTTCATTTTCATCTTCGTCATCTTTCATCTCATCGATTATCTGTTCAGCGATAGATGCCTTCTTTGCTTTCTTCTCAGCTTCCTTCTTTGCTTTTTCTTCAGCTTCTTTAGCAGCCTCTTCGCGTTCTATCTTCTCGACATAAGCATCGTCAGTAAGTTCAAGGAAGATGTCCTCAAGGCTCTTAGAATTATTAAGCAATCTATATATATATATATTCTTTGAAACAAGTTTTTTGCAAAGATCGTCTCTTATCTCTTTCTTGTCATCATAGCTGATAAAGCATTCAACACACCCACCTGCCGCATTGTCTACCGTACAGCTCTTAACTCCATCTATAGACTTAATGATCTCGTTTACTTCCTTCTTTGAACCCTTTGCTGTAAGTTCGATAGTATTACTGCTTCCCAGTTCTTTAAGAAGATTTTCAGCTGAGCCTGAAGCAACCAAGCGGCCTTTAGCGATGATCATTATCTCATCGCAGACTTCAGCGACCTCGCTTAAGATATGTGAGCTTAAGATTACAGTGTGTTCTTTTTTCAGTTCTCTTATCAGTTCACGTATTTCGATAATCTGTTTAGGATCAAGGCCTACTGTAGGCTCATCGAGTATGATCACATCAGGGTTTCCGATCATAGCCTGCGCAAGACCAACTCTCTGTTTGTAACCCTTTGACAGATTCTTTATCAGTCTGCCCTGCATATCAGTGATGAAGGTCTTCTTCATGACCTCTTCAACCTGTTTCTTTCTGTCTGACTTTGCCACCTTTTTAAGTTCGGCAACAAAATCAAGATATTCCTTTACGGTCATATCCTGATAAAGCGGCGGCATCTCAGGAAGGTAACCGATACATTTCTTTGCTTCCTCTGCCTCCTTTAATATATCGTGTCCGTCAATCTCAACATCTCCTGCACTGGCTGCTATATAGCCAGTCATGATGTTCATGGTCGTAGACTTGCCGGCACCATTAGGTCCCAAAAATCCGTAAACCTTGCCCTTTTCGATCTCAAAGGACAGGTTCTTTACGGCATAATGATCACCGTATTTCTTGGAAAGATTACTAACCTTGATCATAATAAACTCCTCTCAATATATTTTCATCGTGAAAGAATATATCTTACAAATGTGTTTTTTATAACACCAAATTGTGAAAATTTGGTGAACACTACAAAGCCCTGCGTCAGCAGGGCTCTGTTTTATTTCACAACTATATTAACTATCTTGCCTGGTACATAGATCTCTTTAACGATCGACTTACCCTCTATGAACTTCGCTACACCCTCAACTGCCTTAGCTTTTGAAAGTGCACTGTCCTTATCTTCAG
>CADAPR010000135.1 GCA_902789785.1 uncultured Lachnospiraceae bacterium | reverse complement strand
GAATGTAATCAACTATATCCTCCGTTATACGCTCTCCGGGAGCAAGTATCGGTATTCCCGGCGGATAGCACATGATGAATTCTGCACATATCGAACCGATGGACTCCTTAATCGGAACGGATTTCTTTTCACTGTAGAATGCCGTCTGCGGCGATACCACTACCTCGGGCTGGATATAATCCCCGGAGATAGACGGAAGCTGTTCTCTTTCATACAGCCTCTTTATATCTGCAAGTGCGTTGACTAATCGCTCGATATCACGCATCCTGTCGCCTATCGATATATATGCCAGGATGTTTCCGATATCTCCAAATTCTATCTTAATATCATACTCATCTCTTAAAAGATCGTATACCTCTATTCCGGTAAGACCCGTTTATGAGTTCAGTCCCGTATGCATAGTAGCCGCCGATGGCATTTATCTCGCTTCTTGCGTATTCCGCCATCTTTATGACCTTGTCAAATGACTCCTTGCCTCTTAATGCCAGATTTCTTCTTGATATATCCAGGCTTGAGAGCAGAAGATATGAAGCACTTGTTGTCTGTGTGAGATTCACGATCTGTCTTACATAATCGGCATTTACACCGTTGTTTGTAAGAAGCAGAGAACTCTGAGTCAGGCTTCCTCCCGATTTATGCATGGAGATCGCCGCCATATCGGCTCCTGCGCTCATCGCATCTATCGGAAGACCTTCACCGAAATACAGATGCGTTCCGTGAGCCTCGTCGACAAGCATTTTCATGTTGTATTCATGGGCAAGCTCTGTAAGCTTTTTTAAATCTGAACATATACCGTAATAAGTCGGATTGTTTATAAGAACAGCTTTTGCATGAGGATGCTTCTTTAATGTCTCCTCCATGGCTTCTGATTCTATTCCCAGAGCTATACCTATCCTCGGCTCTGTCTTAGGCTCGACATATACAGGTATCGCACCGCATAAAACAAGAGCATTGATAGCGCTCTTGTGCACGTTTCTCGGAAGAATGATCTCCTCTCCGGGTTTGCAGCAGGACAGTATCATGCTCTGTACAGCAGATGTCGTACCGCCGACCATTAAAAATGCGTGTTCCGCGCCGAATGCATCCGCAGTCAGATCCTCGGCCTCCCTTATAACGCTTACGGGATGGCAGAGATTATCGAGCGGCTTCATCGAATTGACGTCAAGTCCGACACATTTCTCCCCCAGAAGTTCTACCAGTTCCGGATTGCCTCTGCCTCTCTTATGGCCAGGGACATCAAACGGCACAACTCTTTTCTTTTTAAATCTCTCGAGCGCCTCGTATATCGGTGCTCTTTTCTGTCTCGAAATATCCATAACAAATAATTACCATAATAAATAGGTAGTGTCAACGTAAATCCAAAGCCAACAATTTCTTTACTTTTAAGCGTTTTCATAGTATACTTTCTATTTGGTAAAAATCGCTTATACTATAAGCTTATTAATGATAAAAGAAAAAAGAAAGGATAAACTTATCATGAGTGAACAAAACGCAAAATCCGGCGCAAAGCGTGAAAACAAATGGATATGTGCCGCTATACCCGCACTTTTACTCCACTGCAGTATAGGTACAGTTTACTGCTGGGGAACTTTCTCCAAGGAGATCGGTACATATATCTATGGAGCTGAAAACTACCAGGCACATTCAAGTGCAGTTCAGTGGGCTTTCTCACTGGCGATCTTCTTCCTTGGAATGTCAGCTGCTTTCCTCGGAGACGTAGTTGAAAAAGATATTCATCGTTCTTCCCTTATCGCAACGATCTGCTTTACGGTCGGCATGCTGGGAACCGGAGCAGCCATACTCTTAAAGTCGCTTCCTCTTGTATTCTTGTTTTACGGATGCATCATGGGAATAGGCCTCGGTACAGGTTATCTGAGTCCTGTCAAAACGCTTATGCTGTGGTTTAGGGATCGTAAAGGTCTTGCTACAGGTCTTGCAGTTGCGGGATTCGGTCTTGCAAAAGCCATCGCAACACCTGTAATGCAGTTCTTCCTTACTAAGTTTGACAACAACCCAGCTTATATGTTCTTTATCATGGGTTGCATATACTGTGTAATGATGTTCATCGGCCACCTGCTTCTTAAGAAGCCTTCAGACTGGGTGGAAGCTCACAGCGAAAACGGCGGCATCAAAGAATTCTTTGCTACTCTGGGCAAGAACTTCAAGATGTCATTTTCAAGCAAGACATTCATCGGAATATGGTTAATGTTCTATATCAACATCACCTGCGGTCTTGCACTCATATCTCAGGAAAAGGCAATATTCAACTCGATCGGATTAAGCCTTGCTGTAGCAGCAACACTCGGTTCGGTAACAGCTATCGCAAATGCTCTCGGAAGACTTGGCTTTTCTGCATGGGCTGATATGTTTAAAGACAGAAACACGATATACAAGATAATCTTCTTGCTCTCTATCCTGTTCACAGGTGCAGTTGTTCTTACACACGGTATCGACAATAAGATCGTTATCCTCTGTGTAGCTCTTCTTATAATGGTAAACGCAGGATACGGTGGCGGATTCTCAAATGTTCCCACACTGTTATCCGATCACTTTGGAATGAAGAGCATTTCAGCAGTTCACGGCATGTGCCTTTCGGCATGGGCTATGGCAGGTCTTACAGGAAACCAGATGGCAACATACATTGTTAAGCATGTAGGAGAATTCAAGGATGTAACGCTTCCTGACGGAACAGTAGCATCTGTCAACACACTCGGTTATCAGACAGTGCTTTATGTTACACTTGCTCTTTACGTTATTGCCTGCATCATCTGCTTTACAATGATCCCCAAGAAGAAAGAAAAGGCTGAATAATATAAACATGTAACAAAAAAGACAGGTGCGTTTCATCAACGTACCTGTCTTTTTATATACTGATTATATAAGGCTTTCACCGTCTCCCATCACTGCTATATCTACCGCAGTTGCATCTTCTATATGGAAGCACATCATCTTGTTTCCTGTCTGATCATTGTATATGTTTCTAAGATGAGGAGCACCGTCTAACATCGCCTCAGCGTACTTTGGATCTGTCTCAAATACTGCCTTTCCCGTATATCTCATCCAGTGGCCGTCCTGCTTGCATGCAACGATCTCGACAAAGGGATTTGCTACCATCTGCTTATATACGTTCTTGAAATCACCTACTCCGAATATCTCCTTGGAATCCATCTCCATGTGTGCTCCGAGAGGACGAAGTTTAGGCTTGTCACCGTCTACTGTTGCAAGGAAAAATACTCCTGCCTCGTTTAAGAAATCATTGATCTTACTCATATCGATCATCTCCTTTTCTTTTAATCTATGTTGTATTTTACTTTTTCCTCTTCAGTAAATCCTGTATCGGGAAACTGTATCTTTGCTTCCTGCAAAAGTGTCGCATAATCCTTGTAGGTAGTATAGAAAAGTTCGTTTCTGCTCGACAGGACAAATCTGTTATTGTCCTTTACATATGTTCTGCAGTATGGTACATACGCTACAAGGCCGTATGTGTTTGTCTCAAATAAGAATACCTGTGCACCGTCTCCTACCGCTAAAAGCCCGTCCTGATCATCAAACACTGCATACTCCATGTTGCTGTAGCAGTCTGTTGATGTTGCAAACGAACCGTTCTCAACATTCCAGATCCTTATCTTGTGATCGTCTCCCTGAAGTACCAGATACTTGCCTTCATCAACAAATCTTAAGAACGTGTTGTTCTTTGTCTGCAGAGGTATCACTGCCTTTGTCGAAAGATCGCTCGTATCAGCTATCCTTACATTTCCGTCCATACAGCACATAGCGATGTATCTGTCATCATCACTCAGTTCTATGTACTTGTTTGATGAATAATTTGAAAGCCCCCTGTACTCGTCAGCAAAAGACTTTGTTTCATTTGAAGAAAGATCTATGACCTGCAGAGCCTTGCCCTTTGGTGATATATAAAGCTTGCTTCCGTCACCAGATACGATGGCATTTCCTATGCTGTCCTGCGTATTCTCGCTGTAAATGCATTTTCTGTTCTCAAGATCGACAACGGCTACATCCAATCCTCCGGTAAATGAAGCATATTTTCCGTTATCAGTAACCTCCATTAAGTGAGGACTGTCCTCCATCCCCAGACTGTCATATGTCACTCCCTCGGCCTTTGCATTCACAGGATCGATGAACCATATCTTGTCACCGTCAGCAAGGATACAAATATTTCCGTCAAAATCGATGCCTTTAACGGTACTCTCGCTCTTATCAAAGGTATAGAGCAGGTTGCCGTTTGAATCATAGAAATAATGTTTATATATATCACCTACCGACTGAACAGCGTAGCAGTCAATATCATCTGCGACCACCTCAAAGACGGTAGATTCTGTTTCTGCGACCTTCTTAAGGTCGCTGGCCTCATGGTATGAAACAACATAGACATCGGTTGAGCGCATTGCAGAAACCGCGGCCTTCCCCGACATGAACATCACGTCACGTATATCAAGATCGACCTTTATGTCAAAATCCGAATATACCATGCCTTCATCAAAATCAACGGGAGCAAGATTTCCTGTGGCATAACCCACAAAGCCTATGCCGCTTTCCTTTGAAAGATCAAGAGTCGCCGCTTCACCTGAAAGTGATACCTCGGCTATCCTGTTGCCTGTCGCCTCGTCGTATGTATAACCCTTCCTGTCACAGATAGCAACGATATCATTGCGCTCTTTTCCATCCTTTGTATACTTATGAGCCTTTACAAGCGAGTTGGATGACAATATATTCCATGAATTGGCATCAAGTCTGTCGCTCCATAGGATATTTCCGTCAGCGCTTACAAGTTCTATGCAAACATCATTTAAGCCGTTGTATAAGAAATCACTGTTGCAGGTAATAACTGCCACATTCCCCATAGGTGTCGCGCACATATCAAGGATATATCCGAGTGACAGCTTTACATTTATATTCTGTTCTCCGGGGAAGGTCAGAGTTGCATTCTCTACAAGATCCTGATAATGACCTAAAGCGATGATACCTTTTTGTTCAAGAAATGCATATCTTCCAGAAAACGGCTCTTCCAGATCATTTTTATATACATCTTTTATATTTGAGCTTTCAAGATCTATGACATAGGTCTGTGATCGATATACATGTCACGGATATATTCAAGGTTCTTGTTTTCGCTTACAAGATTTCCCGAATAATCATATATACAGAATGACTCCTCATTAGCGATATATATTCCCTTTTCATCCGCATGAGCGTTTACTACATGAAGGACATAATCATTTTCATCTACCTTGGAGTCGATCCTTATGATCTTGCTCCAGTCATCTGTATTCCATACAGTGACATTATCACCTATATCAACAGTAACAAGCCTTGACCTGTCATCGCTCATATCCATGGAGATAACCGAATAATCATGTTCAAGAGTTCTGTCGTATTCCATGTCATGACCGACATCATATGCATGAAGCGCACTGCTTAAAGCATATTCCGCCTCCGGGACATAAGGTCTGTCATTGTCCTGTGAAGGAAGCGCCTGTGAAGCTACCAAAACGGCTGCTCTTCTGTTTCCGCTTTCAAGGAGAGCCTGTGAGCTCTGCGCATAGAAGCGTGACTGATTAGCCTGCTTGTCTTTATACTCTGCGAGTATATCCTCAGCCAGCTTTGTCTTTTCATCGGCCAGTACCGCTTTCTCATCAGCAAGCTTCTTCATCCTGTTTGCCATATTTGAGCTGTAAAGGCCAAAAGCTATGCCTGCTATCGCAACTATTGCGGCAATGCCTGAAACGATCGATGCTATCTTTCTGATCTTTCGTTCTCTGTGTCTCTGTCTTAGATCGTCATAGTTTACTTCAAGTATGGCAGCGACAAGTCTTAAAAGCTCAGTCTTGAACTTTTTGTTTCGCTCCTTTGGATCATTTCCTCTTACATCTGCAGCCAGCGGCTCAACAGGTGTTCCGTTCTCATCAACCAAAAGCTGATGCGGGAAGCTCTCGTTTGGCTCGCCCTCTATGAGCATCGCAAGCACATGAGCCCTGTCATGCATCTGAATGAAGGAATCGATCTCCTTGCATACCCATTCAGACTTTGGAGTATTAGGCGAACATACAACAATAAGATATCCTGATTCCTTGAGTGCGGTTGAGATGTTCTCATCCAGATCGCTCCCGATAGGAAGCTCCTCCTGATCCCTGAATACCCTCTTGATATTCTTTCTTCCCGTTTTTTTCTGTACCGCCTTTGGTATATGGAATGTCTCAAGCCCTTTGTGCAGCTTCTTTGCCATCTCCATATCAAGCGGCGTATGTCTGTAGCTTATAAATGCATCGTATTTCAAATCTTCTCTCCCTCTATAGAATCGAAAGCCCTTTATTCCTATTTTATTATAAGCAATTTACATACTCATAACAACATTTTATATAACTCTTCAGTCGCCAGTCTCGCCTTGGCGACTATTGCTTTTGTCTGGTCTTTCGGGAAACAGTAGTACTGCGCCTTGCTGTCACCTATGCAGATCATATTATCTGTATGTCTAAGCCTTCCCTCTCCGACGCTGTATATGCTCTTTGTATCAACCAGCATCTTAATATCAACATCAATATCAAGCAGATAGGTCTTCTCTTCAAGTTCTTTTTTTACCTGCTGCCTTTCCCACGCATACCAGTCGGAAACATATTTAAACTCACATTTATTATCTGAACTGCTTAGTGTCCCGTCTTCGTTAAGGGTATATTCCTTTGAACATGAGTTACATGTTATATGTATCCCCTTGCCGACCATATCACCTTCCCTGCCGCACGACGGGCATTTATACAAAACCCTGTGCAGCCCGTCTGCCCTGAACGGTTCGTTTATGATAACACCGTGCTCATGCTGTATCCTGAACTGATCATAGGTAAATGCATCGCTTAATATCTCATACAGTTCTTCGCTGCTTTTTTGAGCGATATCTTCAGGTGAAAGAAGGTAACTGACCTTGGCACTTACCTTTGTCTTTCTTTTTTGAAGATTATTGTAAAGCGGATCTCTTAAAAAGGAGCCTTGTGTCATTACCATGATTACGGGAACTTTCATGAGCTTAAGACACTTTGCTATGCTTTTTGGCAGCGGAGTCTGTGTACCATCAAAGCTGTAGCTGGCTTCCGGGTACATGACAACGGAGCTTTTAAGCTCTTCAAATGCATACTTCATATCCCTTACAAGATTCGTATCTATAATGAACTTGGCTGTGGGTATGCAGCCAACATGTCTCATCAGATTTTCCTTGCCTACAAAGCCGTCATTTGTGCAGATTATGTGGTACTGCCTGTCTGCAAAGAGAGTTCCGATGATCTGAAGGTCAGTAAAGCTCGAATGATTCATCAGTATGAGGCAGGGCTCGTCCTTCTTTAATCTGTCCATACCGATGTATTCGCAGGAAAACTCGGTTGCCTTCATCTCTGCTTTAGATAATATCTTTATAACGTGTCTTAAAACAGTCGACTGCCTGATCGGCTTTTTATGTCTCTCAGTATTCAGTTTGCAGACTTCTTCATAGCTTTTTACAGTATCTTTTATCTTCATATCTCAATTCCAATATTTAATGTGCATTCCCTACCATTATACTAAAAATATGCGTGCTGTGCGAATATCTCTTGTTTTAAATGATACATTAAAAAAGCCGTCTTATTCATCATCAGATAAATAAGACGACTTTAATGATATTTTGGCTTGTATCAATCTCTGTTACTTACTTTACCAAAGCTTATCGCATCCGCAGGGCAGTGCTTTATGCAGTCTCCGCACTGGATGCATTCCCTGTCACAGACATGTCTGACATCCATCCTGCAGTTTTTAACACATCTGTCACAATGTATGCATTTCTTATCATCAACCTTTATGCCAAAGAATGCTATCGGATTAAAGAATGAATATATGGCTCCCAGGGGACATAGGAATCTGCAGAACATTCTATAGCAGAATACACATGTCAAAAGGATAAGGATCATAAGAAAGACTTTCCATGTAAACAGCACACCTGCGATCTTTCTTATTGCAGGATCCATATATGTAAAAAATATGCCTCCTTCAAGTGTTCCGACAGGACATATATACTTGCAGAATCCCGGAACAAGCTTAAGTAAAGGTATCGCTATGACAAATATGACAAGGATAATGTATTTTAGATATGTGAGCGATCCGGTTACTTTGTTTTTCCTTATCTTTTTTGAAGGTATCTTATAAATGAGTTCCTGTATAAATCCAAAAGGACATATCCATCCGCATATGAATCTTCCAAGAAACAGCCCGAATAAAAGAAGCGTCCCGAGTATGTAATACGGCACCTTGTATCTGGATGAGAGCAGCCCCGTCTGAAGACTCCCGAGAGGACATGCTCCTATCGCACCAGGACATGAATAGCAGTTAAGTCCCGGGACACACAGGCCCTTAATATTTCCCTGATATATGTTTGCGTCTGCGAATCCCTTTATGTTGCAGTTATAAAGAACTGCCGCGATAAGCTGTACATAGCTGCGTTTAAGCTTTCTTTTTTTGTTATCACCCGATACCGATGCACTCATAGCATATCCTTGTCGCCTTGTTCATGACGTCAAAAAATCCGTTGTCCAAAAGACCTGCGATGATCAATGTGATCGCTGTCATAAGCAAAATGATCCTTATAAGCATCTTTTTATCCATATCATTCTCCCAGACACGCATCTATGGCACCTTTATATTCCTTATACTGAGTATCTGCATCATCTGCGCCCAAGTAGATATTTACGATCTTCCCCTTATTGACAACAAGAGTATACGGTATCCCTCTTGTCGGATATTTTGCACATATATCGCCTTTTGTATCGTATGCGATATTAAATGTGTATCCGTTTTCTTTTACAAAACTGTCAACAGTCTTTTTATCTTCCTGACAGTCAATGCATATGATCTTAAGGCCTTTAATACCTTCGTCACTTAGTTTCTGAAAAGCCGGCATCTCTCCTACACAGGGCCCGCACCAGGTCGCCCAGAAGTTGATCAGTACACATTCATCGGAGTGATCAGACAGCGTAAATGTCGAACCGTCAACAAGAGTAGCGCTAAAGTCTGGCGCCATATCGCCTTCCTGCAATGTATTGTTTGTACCGTTTACCGCCGGTCCTTCCACTCTTGGCATCATAAGATAAAATACAACAAGGACAACCAGTATGATAAATATAATACCTATCGATCTTAAGAATCTTTTCATAGCATTCTCCTGTAAATGATGAAAGAATACCTTTTTACTGGCCAAGTATCTCACTTGCCTCTTTTAGAAGATCTATTATCGGAAGATGCTGCGGACATACAGCCTCGCACTGACCGCAGGCTATGCAGTCGGAAGCGCGCCCGCTTCTCTGGATAAGTCCTGAATAGAAATTCTTTGAACGCCAGTCATCAGGATATCTTCTGAGTGTATTGATAGTCCTGAACACATCAGGGATGCTTATCCCCATGGGACATCCGTCACAGCAGTACTTGCATGCCGTACATCCTATCTGCGGCATACCAAGGAGCTTCTCCGTGACCCTGTCGATGAGCTTTTTCTCTTCATCCGTCAAAGGCTCAAAGTTTTTAAATGTCTTTAGGTTGTCATCCATCTGCTCTTCGTTTGACATGCCGGAGAGTATGGTCATCACTCCATCAAGCGAACCGACAAATCGAAGCGCCCATGATGCAACAGAATCATCAGGCCGCATCTGCTTAAACATTTCCTCTATGTTTGCAGGCATATTTGCAAGCATTCCGCCCCTGACAGGTTCCATGACTATTATAGGTATCTCTCTTTTATGAAGTATATCATATAACTCACCGCTTCGAACAACCGGGTTTGTACGATC
>CADAPR010000134.1 GCA_902789785.1 uncultured Lachnospiraceae bacterium | reverse complement strand
ATACTCAAGAAGAAGTTCAGAATAATAGTATAATATTTGCATTTTTACGCTAAATATAGTATAATAATCTTACCCGAGAGGGACCCATTCCTGATATTTTGAACCTACATTTACTTTAAACGGGATTCCTACATTGCTTAAGAAGATGTCAGGCCTCCGAATGCGCAGTGGAAGACAGACGCTTAAGTTGCGGTTGCCCACCTGGCCTTGGCTAGGAGTCAAAATTCAGGAACACTCTTGGGACCAGCAAAAGGGAGTATTTTAAGTGGCTTTTAAAGCCACTTTTTTATTGCTTAGTAGGATTCAAAATAATATAATTATTAGCATGATTAAGAGACTGTATCTTATCTTTTATACTTTTGGAAAACAACTTCAAAGGGATAATGTTGCAGCATATGCATCATCAATGGCGTTTTTCTTTTTGCTGTCAATCATTCCAATTCTTCTGATAGGCTGTGTCATACTGTCATATCTGCCTTTTACAGAAGACATGATCGTGGCAGTTCTAGAGGAATATACACCGGGATTTATAGACAATATCATAGAAAGTCTTGTCGCTCAGGTATATATGCAGTATCAGGCTATTTTGCCTATAGCAATAGTTGTAATGATATGGTCTAGCGGAAAAGGAATGTGGGGCATGATGATGGGGCTCAATACAGCAAATGAAGTCACCGAGAACAGAAACATTGTCTTTGTGAGAATCAGAGCTTCTTTCTATGCTATTATCATGATGGTGCTTTTGATAGGCTGTTTTGGAATGATAATAACAGGTGAGAATTTTGTTGGATATATACAAAGAATAGCTCCCGGTATCGCTGATTACCTGAAGCTTATCGGAAATCTTCGCTTTTTAATGGTTTGGGGATTGCTCACGTTTTTCTTTGCTTTTATGTATACATTCCTTCCCAACAAGAAGCTTAGGATGAGATTCCAGATTCCAGGCGCGGCATTCTCCGCAATCGGCTGGTCGGTCATTTCATGGGGCTTCTCCATGTATGTAGACTATTATCATGGATTCAACGTTTATGGAAGCTTAAGTTCCATTGTTCTTATCATGATCTGGATGTATGTGTGTATGTATATCCTTCTGATAGGCGCAAACCTAAACAGATATTTCGGGAGCGTCATCAGACAGATACTGGGTAAAAAGAATGACGCTAAGTCTTGATATATTGAATATGAGAGTATAAAATAAATAAGTTAGACATATTTTAGTCAATAATGTGAGGTTTTAAGATGAACGAAAAACTTGAACAGATCAGAAAAGAGGCCATTAAGCAGATCGAGAACAGTGATGCTTTGGAAAAGCTTAATGAGATAAGAGTTAACTTTCTTGGAAAGAAGGGTGAACTTACTGCTGTCTTAAAGAGCATGAAGGATGTTGCTCCCGAGGACAGACCAAAAGTTGGACAGCTTGTCAATGAGACAAGAGCCGAGATTGAAAAAGTTCTTGAGGAAGCTATCAAGAAGATGGAAAATCTCAAGCGCGAGGCACAGATGAAGGCTGAGGTCATTGATGTTACTCTTCCTGCAAAGAAAAATGCGGTAGGTCACAGCCATCCCAATGTAATAGCCATGGAAGAAGTTCAGAGAATATTTATCGGCATGGGCTATGAGGTTGTTGAAGGACCTGAGATAGAGACAGACTATTATAACTTTGAAGCATTGAATATCCCTGCTGATCACCCTGCAAAGGATGAGCAGGATACATTCTACATAAACGGAGATTTCCTTCTTCGTACACAGACCAGCGGAACTCAGGTTCATGTTATGGAAAAAGGCAAACTTCCGATCAGAATGATAGCACCAGGTCGTGTATTCAGATCGGACGAGGTTGATGCTACTCATTCTCCTTCGTTCCACCAGATTGAAGGCCTTGTAATAGATAAGCACATTACATTCGCGGATCTTAAGGGAACACTTGCAGAGTTTTCAAAAGAGCTTTTCGGTGCAGATACAAAGGTAAGATTCAGACCTCATCATTTTAACTTTACAGAGCCTTCTGCAGAAATGGATATCAGCTGCTTTAAGTGCGGCGGTGATGGCTGCAGATTCTGCAAAGGAACTGGCTGGATAGAGATCCTTGGTTGCGGAATGGTTCATCCGAACGTTCTTAAGATGAGCAAGATCGATCCTGAGGAGTACACCGGATTTGCATTCGGTATCGGCCTTGAGCGTATTGCACTTCTAAAATATGAGATAGATGATATGAGATTGCTGTATGAGAATGATGCAAGATTTTTAAAGCAGTTCTAAAACGGCAAATCAGATAGAGGAGATTAGTTTTTATGAATACAGCATTATCATGGATAAAGGCTTATGTACCCGAACTTGAATGCAGTGGACAGGAATACCTTGATGCACTCACATTAAGCGGGACAAAGGTAGAGACATATGAGTGTCTTGATAAGAATCTTAAGGATATATATGTTGGACAGATTCTTTCTATAGAGCGTCATCCCGATGCGGATAAGCTTATAATCTGCCAGGTGGATCTTGGTGACAAGAAACTTCAGATCGTTACCGGTGCTCCAAATGTAAAGGTGGGAGACAAGGTGCCTGTTGTTATTGATGGCGGTAAGGTTGCAGGCGGTCATGATGGCGGTCCGCTTCCTGAAGACGGAATAGTGATTAAGAACGGCAAGCTCAGAGGCGTTGACAGCTTTGGAATGATGTGCTCAATTGAGGAACTTGGTTCAGATAGAAATATGTACCCTGAAGCTCCCGAGAACGGAATATATATCTTCCCCGAAGACACACCGGTCGGAGCTGATGCTATAGAGCTTTTGGGACTTCATGATGTGGTATTTGAATATGAGATCACATCAAACAGAGTAGACTGCTACAGTGTACTGGGAATTGCAAGAGAGGCGGCTGCTACTTTTGACAAGCCGTTTGTAGCTCCTGAAGTTAACGTTAAGGAATGCGACGACAAGATCGAGGACTATATCTCGGTTGAAGTCAAGGATAAGGATCTGTGCCCGAGATTCTGTGCAAGAGTCGTTAAAAATATCAAGATCGAGCCATCTCCGCAGTGGATGCAGAGAAGACTTGCAGCCAGCGGCATCAGACCGATAAACAACCTTGTTGATATAACAAACTATGTCATGGAAGAGTACGGCCAGCCTATGCATGCATATGATCTTGATAAGATCGAGGGAAAGAAGATCATCGTAAAGCGTGCATCAGAAGGTGATACATTCATGACGCTCGATGGTCAGGAACGAAAGCTTGACGGTGAGATGCTCATGATCAATGATGCTGTAAAGCCCGTTGGTATAGCAGGTATCATGGGAGGCGAGAATTCTAAGATCACAGATGAAGTCAAGACTGTGTGCTTTGAAGCGGCTACATTCAACGGAGCAAATATAAGAAAGAGTGCTAAGCGTCTCGGACTTCGTACAGATGCTTCAGGCAAGTTTGAAAAAGGACTTGATCCGAGAAATGCCCTTGATGCAATAAATCGCGCATGTGCTCTAATCCAGGAACTTGGCTGCGGTGAAGTTGTAAGCGGTGTTGTTGATGTATGCGAACCGCTTAAGGAATTGAACAAGATCAAGTTCAGACCTGACAGGATCAACGAACTGCTCGGAACCGATATCGATGCGGACACAATGCTTAAAATATTTAAAAAGCTTGAGCTTGTATACGATGAGGCTGCAAAAGAGATAATAATCCCTTCATTCCGTCAGGACCTTGAAGGAATAGCCGATCTTGCTGAGGAGGTTGCTAGATTCTACGGATATGACAAGATACCCAGCACGCTTCCAAGCGGCGAGGCAACAACCGGAAAGCTTCCTTTCAAGCTCCGTGTTGAGGCTATCGCTAGACAGGTGGCTCAGTATTGCGGATTTTCACAGGGAATGTGCTACAGTTTTGAGAGTCCCAAGGTATTTGACAAACTTCTTCTTGACAGTGATGATCCTGCAAGAAATGCAATCGTTATTTCAAATCCGCTCGGAGAGGATTTCTCTATCATGAGAACTATATCTCTAAACGGTATGCTTACATCGCTTTCTACAAACTATAACAGAAGAAATACCAATGTTCGTCTTTATGAGATGGGCAACATATATATAGCTGACAAGCTTCCGCTTGAAAGTCTTCCTGATGAGCGTATGCAGTTTACTCTCGGTGCATACGGAGATATAGATTTCTTTGGAATGAAGGGTGTTGTCGAAGAGTTCTTCGAGGCAATCGGAATTTACGGAAAGATCGAATACGATCCTAAGGCAGGTAAAAATTTCCTTCATCCTGGTCGTCAGGCTCTTATTTCCTACAATGGAAGCGTACTTGGATATTTAGGAGAGGTACATCCTGCGGTAGCTGACAACTATGAGCTCGGTACTAAGACATATATCGCTGTGATAGATATGCCGAATGTACTGCCGTTTGCATCATTCGACAGGAAGTATGTCGGACTTGCGAAGTATCCTGCCGTAAGCAGAGATATCTCGATGGTTGTTCCTAAAGAGATAATGGTAGGGCAGATTGAAGCCATGATCACACAAAGAGGAGGAAAGATCTTAGAGAGCCTTTCTCTGTTTGATATATATGAAGGCAGCCAGATAAAGGATGGCTATAAGTCTGTAGCATATAACATCACATTTAGAGCTAAGGACAGAACACTCAATGAAGACGATATAAACGGCGCTATGAAGAAGATATTAAACGGACTTGAGAGTCTGGGAATAGAACTGAGAGCATAAGAACAGATTAACAGGAATGCGACAATAACGCATTCCTGTTCT
>CADAPR010000133.1 GCA_902789785.1 uncultured Lachnospiraceae bacterium | reverse complement strand
GCAGAACCGAGTCCTCTTGCGAGCCCGTAGTATATATCACAGCCTGCCTTCTGGTATTCAAAACAGAGCGCAGTCATAACAGGCTGATACGCAAACTGTACCATATATATGAGTGCATATATCACAAATATGGCTGCCTTGCCTACCCCGAACATCAGGATGACAGACCCTGCAAGAATGATCATAACCGATATGATTATGAACCGTCTGTTTGTCAGCGGTCCCGGCTTATCTATTATCGAAGCAAAGAAAGGCTGACAGATCGCGGATACGATATTTGCCAGAGCAAGAAGAATGCCCACTTCGGTATTTGTAAAGCCGTTTGCCAAAAGATAGACCGCCGCAAGTGCATGTATAGTGCAGAAAGCGACAAAATATGTCATGTTTATCAGAGTATATCTAAAGGTCCAAAAGCCCTTTTTCATAAATGCGCCTTTCTATTCCTTATCCTCTTCTTTAGGGATGCGGCTGTACAGTTCCGTAAGAGAGCGTATGCTTCTTTTAAGATCATCGGATAAAAAGTTCGGACGAAGCCTCCACTCCCAGTTGTTCTCGCTTGTTCCCGGAGTGTTTATCCTTGCTTCCTTTCCAAAGCACAGATAATCCTGAAGAGGGATGATGCAAAGATCGGCAACGGATCTGTAAGCTTCACGTATTATATCCCATACGAGCTGTCCGTAATCTGAATTCATGGAATTTATATATCTTCTGCAGAAATCTCTCTCGCCGTCGTTGATCTCCTCAACCCATGCTCTCGTAGGAGTGTTGTCATGCGTTCCTGTATATACGACACAGTTGTTTACATGTCTGTGGTTTACATAATAACTATCCCAGCTGGTAAAGCCGTATTGAAGGACTTTCATTCCCGGGAATCCGCTCTCCTTTAGCAGTGCCTCGTTTTCGGGCGTATTGTTTCCAAGATCCTCAGCGATTATCCTAAGCTTTCCAATCTTATCCGTAAGGACATTGAAAAGATCCATTCCCGGTCCCTTGCACATCTTGCCGTTTTCGGCAGTCTTTTCTCCGTAAGGAACGGCATAGTATTCGCAGAATCCGTGGAAATGATCTATCCTTATCACATCATAGAAATCATAGTTTCTCTTTATCCTGTCTGCCCACCAGTCATATCCTCTCTTTGAAAGAGCCTTCCAGTCATAGATCGGATTGCCCCACAGCTGCCCTGTCCTTGAAAAGGCATCGGGTGCACATCCTGCTACTACCTTTGGTCTAAGATCCTTATCCATCAAAAAGACATCCGGATGAGCCCAGCAGTCCACGCTGTCAAGTGAAACGTAAAACGGCATGTCACCGATTATCTTAACGTTCTTTTTGTTTGCATACTCTCGCAGCTTTCTGTACTGCCTGTCAAATTCATACTGCTTGAAATATACAAATTCGATATCATCCTTAAGCTCAGTCTTTATCTTCTTTAAAGCCTCGGGATCTCTCTTTTTTAATTTATCCTCCCACTCATACCACGGGATACCGCCAAGCTTTCTCTTAATGGATGTGAAAAGAGCATAATCCTCAAGCCAACCCGCTTCCTTTTTTATAAATGCCTTGAACTGCTTTGTTTCCTTGTCTGACTGAATGAATCTTTTATAGGCGATCTCCAGAAGATTATCTCTGTTTTCGTATATAGCTCCGTAATCGACTCTTGTCTCGTCGTCATAAAACTTTATCGCGTTGCATTCATCCCATGTAAGGAGCCCTTCTTCTATAAGCTTTTCGGGCGATATGAAGTAGGGATTTCCTGCAAAAGCAGAAAAAGGCTGGTAAGGTGAATTGCCAAATCCCGTAGGACCTACGGGAAGTATCTGCCAGTAGCCCTGCCCTGCTCCTTCCAAAAAATCGACAAAATCATATGCTTCCTTAGAAAAGCATCCGATCCCGAACTTTGACGGGATCGAAAAGATGGGAAACAGTATTCCGCTCTCTCTCATTTTTTAGTTACCTTCTTCCTTATTGATAAGTGCCTAGCCGCACTCTCTTACTATGTTGTCACAGCCCCCCAGCTGCAAAAGGCGTCTTCCCAGCATTGATGCCTGCTTTGCATAAGAGCTGTCAGCTATGATATGATCGGCCTTTTCTCTTATGTTTTCAGCAGTGAACTCATCGTATGCTATCTCCATGCCGGCGCCTGTGTTCACAATGCTTGATGCATTGTACTTTCTCTCGAATACCTTGCCGGGACAGATCAGAAGCGGAACTCCGTTTATAAGACCGTCAGTCATGCTGTTCTGTCCGCCGTGATTTATATATAATACGCTTTCAGGCAGAAGCTTTGAAAAATCAAAATACGGTGCGCAGTGGATGTTGCCCGCATCCGATTCCTTAAGACCGTGGCCTGCGATATATACCTCGTATCTGCTTCCTGCAAAGGCTCTTGTCACTTCCGCCTGCATCTTCTTTACAGAGATGGTACCGTTGCCCATATATGCCAGTATCTTGTCCCTCTTGTTTGAAAGACGTATATCGGCCTTTTTAAGAGTCCCGCAGTATACGACCTTTGAGTCCTCAATGGGTTCAAGCTCATAGCAGCTTGGAACAAACTTCTTTTCTGCCCAGCCAAAGACATCCAGACATGATTCGACATGATCAAGACCATGCTCCCTCAAAAGCCTGTTGAGTCCCGCTGCATACTTTGGCGTGCAGCCGTATTCGGCCTGTGTGGGAACGCTGGCTGAAATAAAGCATCTCTTTCCTTCAAGCTTTGCTGCCGTTATGGCAGATATATTAAACTCGGAATAAACGATGTCAGGTCTGAATTCCTTTATAGCTCTGCGGATCTCGTCCACGCTCGTATTAAGATACTTATAACATGTATTTCCGGTAAGATATAATACATCCTCAAAGCTGTTTACCTTCTTTACGGATGTTACTCCGAGCTTCTGTGCTATAGGAAACGTATGCTTTCCTATGGCCTCAGGCATTCCCAGAGGTATGGGAATAGAAAGAGGATACTCTACGGTACCCTCTATAACACTGTAATTGACATCCTTTGCGCAGCACACGGCTACTTCATGACCTGCCTTTAAAAGCGCGCCTGCAAGCTGTCTTACTCTCGTAAAGCTTCCTGCCGTCTCGGCCATGGCTGCCATTGGAACCAATAAAACCCTTTTCATATTTCCCCCGATATTTTACAGATTATCTGTTTGCGTACATTTTTTCATAATAGTTCTGATATTCGCCCGATATGATCGGCTCCCACCAGTCCTTATTATCCAGATACCACTTTATGGTCTTCTTGATGCCGTCCGCAAACTTTGTCTCAGGAAGCCATCCCAGCTCGTTATGTATCTTTGTGGGATCGATGGCATAACGCATGTCATGACCTTTTCTGTCTGTCACATATGTGATGAGGCTCTCAGGCTTGCCAAGCTCCTTGCATATGAGCTTTACTATATCGATATTTCTCATCTCGTTATGTCCGCCGATGTTATATACTTCGCCGACTCTTCCGTTATGGATCACAAGATCTATGGCCTTGCAGTGATCCTCTACATACAGCCAGTCTCTTACATTGATACCCTCGCCGTATACCGGAAGCGGCTTGTCATTCAACGCATTTATTATCATGAGCGGAATGAGCTTTTCCGGGAAATGGTAAGGTCCGTAGTTGTTTGAACATCTGCTTATCGTAACGGGAAGGCCGTATGTCCTGTGATAAGCAAGTACCAAAAGATCTGCGCCTGCCTTTGATGAGCTGTAAGGCGAGCTCGTATGTATGGGAGTCTCTTCCGTAAAGAACAGATCGGGTCTGTCAAGCGGAAGATCTCCGTAAACCTCGTCTGTAGATACCTGATGATATCTCTTAATCCCGTACTTTCTGCATGCATCCATGAGTATCTGAGTACCCATGATATTTGTTTCAAGAAATACTCCCGGATTTTCAATGGAACGGTCAACATGGCTCTCTGCGGCAAAGTTTACGACCATGTCGGGATGCTCTTCTTCAAACAGCTTCTCAACGGCTGCCCTGTCAGTGATGCTCTCCTTCACAAACCTGAAGTTGGGATTATCCATTACAGGTTCGAGTGTTGAGAGATTTCCCGCATATGTAAGACAGTCAAGACATACTATCCTGTACTCGGGATATTTGCTTAACATATGAAATACAAAGTTGCTTCCAATAAATCCGGCTCCTCCGGTAACTATTATCGTCATGATATATACTCCTTAGATTTTGATTCTCTGTATTATAACACATTCAGTAAGCTTATGGTACTACCAGTCACTGCCCCAGTCTGTAGATCCGCTGTCCCAGTCTGACCCGCTGTCCCAGTCATAATCGCTGTCATAGCTCGATCCGCCGTCCGAACTGCTCCAGTCATGCGTGGATCTTAAGTTCTCTTCATAGTAATCGCTGTCTTCAAAGTCATATGAGCTGTCCCATTCTTCCCCGTTCATGTCAAATTCATAATCGGGACCGTTGTTGACTATCTCAACAGGCAGATAATCAGAGTTTATCTCATTATAATCGTTTGTATACGGATCATACTCATAGTAATCGTTGTCATACTGACAGTATACCGAGTTATTGTATCTGTAATAATGCGGTGTGCTTGCATTAACACCGAGTCCTACCAGAACCCAGAACAGTATAAAGGCATATGCCAAAAAGATCTTCTGATATTTCTTATTCTTAAACCAGGGAGTGCATGCCGGTATCCATACCAGTATAAGTAATATTCCCAATGTCAGGGCCAGGGCCCATTGCGGAGATGCCCGCAAATCCCAAAAAGGCGCCACAGACACCAAGAAAGCCTTTAAATGATATTCCGCTTTTTGAGCCTGATCTTATACTTTTCGAACCTGATGATACATTATGCGCCTTCTGGTTCAGGATCTCGCTCTTTAGCTTAAGATACAGCTCGTTTACGGCATATGCCTCATCCCTTCCCCTGTATCTTACCGCACGAGTTCCGTCATCCTTGTTCTTGTATACGATGAATTCCCCGTTTTCCTCATATATTCCGAAGGCCTTTGGCTTTTTGTAATCAATGCCGATAAAAAAGCGCGTAGTCTCGTAAGGAGGCAGGTTTCTGTCCTCATACCACTGCTTTAATTCCTCGATACTCTTTGGAGTATGATCGGCAACTCTTTTGTGTTTATTGTTTACGGCACCGCAGTTTGGGCACGTTTTGTCAGTATCGTTCATGAACGCGCCGCAGTATTCACATTTTATCTCCATAGATTTTCCCCATATATTTATTGCTACATTCATATTTTATAGTATATAATCCCTTTAGTAAACTTGTTTTACCAAATGAAAGGGGAAGTAAAATGAAAGAAACAACACCAAAACAGACC
>CADAPR010000132.1 GCA_902789785.1 uncultured Lachnospiraceae bacterium | reverse complement strand
CACCGTCTTTGACGATGTATGCTTCGGACCAAAGAATCAGGGCTGCGATAAAAAGGAAGCAGAGCTGCGTGCCTTTGCAGCGCTTAAGCAGACAGGCATTGATGAGAGCCTTTTTTATCAGTCTCCCTTTGATCTGAGCGGCGGCCAGAAAAGAAGGGTAGCCATTGCCGGGGTCCTTGCCATGAAGCCTGAAGTGCTCATCCTTGATGAGCCCACAGCAGGGCTTGATCCAAAGGGCAGGGATGAGATATTGGAGCTCATAAAGGATCTTCATGATAGTGCAAAGATAACCGTGATACTTGTGAGCCACTCAATGGATGATGTGGCAAACTACGTTGACAGGATCCTTGTTATGAACAAGGGCAGCTTGATATACGATGCACCTCCAAAGGAAGTATTTAAGCATGTAGACGAGCTTGAAGCGATGGGGCTGGCCATACCACAGGTAAGTTATGCGATGCATGCCCTTAAAAAGGCAGGATTTGATGAAGCAGTAAGAGAGATTTTGGGAAAGCTTAAGAAATGATCAGAGACATCACACTTGGTCAGTACTACCAGACAGACTCATACATACACAGACTCGACCCGAGGACCAAGATAGCGGGGACCTTTCTTTTTATAATCACGCTTTTCTTGGCAAAGAATGCGATCGGCTATTGTGTAGCCGCTGCATTTCTTTTTGGTGCCATAAAACTCTCAAAAGTCCCCTTTAAATACATGATAAGGGGTATGAAGGCTATCATAGTCCTAATGCTACTTACTGTCATATTCAACCTCTTTATGACAAAGGGCGAGGTAGTATTCAGTTTCTGGAAGATAAGCATCTCAAAGGAAGGCATAGACGGCGCCGTAAAGATGGCTATAAGGCTTACATTTCTTATCCTTGGAAGCAGCCTTATGACATTGACAACAACACCCAATTCACTCACTGACGGGCTTGAGAACTTACTAAACCCGCTAAAGAAGATAAAAGTGCCTGTTCATGAGATAGCGATGATGATGAGCATAGCCTTAAGATTCATCCCCATCCTCATAGAAGAGACAGACAAGATAATGAAGGCTCAGATGGCAAGAGGAGCCGATTTTGAATCGGGAAGCATCATTAAAAGAGCAAAGGCACTCGTTCCCCTTTTAGTACCGCTTTTAATAAGCGCTTTCAGAAGAGCGGGAGATCTTGCAATGGCTATGGAAGCAAGATGCTATAGGGGCGATATAGGAAGAACGAGGATGAAGCCTCTTAAATACAAAAAGGCTGATTTCATCTCATATATCGTTATATTTGTTACAATGATACTTGTTATAGCATTTGGAAGGAATCTGGGGTGGATCTATGGATAGGAAGCGTATCTTGCTTATCGTAAGCTATGACGGGACCGACTATCATGGCTGGCAGATGCAGGAAAATGAGAATACGATCGAAGGAAAGCTAAACGAAGCATTGACTAAGCTTACCGGAGAGCATATCGAAGTGATAGGTGCGTCCAGGACGGATGCAGGGGTTCACGGCATGTGCAATCTTGCCGTCTTTGACTCTCAGATGAACATGGAGCCTGAAAAGTATGCCTATGCCTTAAACAGCATGCTGCCAGGCGATATCGTCGTAAGAAGATCGCTGCAGGTAAAGGATGACTTCCATCCAAGAAAGATAAAGACAAAAAAGACATACAGATACAGGATAGATAACGAGACATTCCCCGATCCCTTAAAGAAAAGATATAGCTGGCATGTAAGCTATATCCTTGATATCGATCTTATGAGGCAGGGCGCCAGCTATATGCTGGGGTCTCACGATTTTAGCAGCTTTTGTGCTGCAGGCTCAACGGCCTTAAGTCATGTAAGGAGCATTGACAAGATCGAGATAAGCAAACACGATAACGAGATATATATAGATGTGACAGGCGGAGGATTCCTCTACAACATGGTAAGGATAATCGCAGGGACGCTCATGGATGTCGGAAGAGGAAAGATCGAGCCTGAACAGATAAAGGACATAATAGAAGCAAAGGATCGGACCAAGGCAGGACCTACAGCTCCTCCCGAGGGCCTCACACTCTTAAACATTGACTGGGAAAGATGAAAAAGGAACTTGCAAAGTATCTTTTAATAATAAGCTTCATAATAATAGGCTGCGTGATAATAGCAAGGAGCATCAAGGGCGCAGAGACCGTTGCCGATGTCGCTATGAGAGAAACGACACAGGTGTCAGTAGAACCTGAGATAGAAAAGATCCCGCAAATAAGCGATATCCCGACGCTGGCACCGACACCGACGCCTGTACCTACGATCGAACCGACTCCCGAACCTGAACCGCAAAAAGAAGAATTGACCGAAACGGTTAATGAGTCTTTTTATATCGAAGAGATAAGCGATGAGCTCAAGGAAAGGATGAGGGGAAAGTCCTATGCAGCTGATATAGACGAATCGATCGTTAACTTTGATATGCTAAGACATGTGGTGATAAAGTATAACGACTTTGAAGGTAACGTCAAAGACGGAGAGCTTGTCTGCAATGAGCTTATAGCTGAAGATCTTCTGGAGATATTTAAAGAACTGTACGAATCGGGCTACATGCTTGAGGAAGTATCCCTTATAGACAAGTATGATGCGGATGATGACATGTCCATGGAAGCGAACAACACATCATGCTTTAACTACCGCCTCGTTGACAGATCGGACAAGTTAAGCTATCACGCATACGGTCTTGCGATAGATGTAAATCCCTTATACAACCCGTATGTCGAATACGGCAAGGGCGAGAACGGATCTGACTACATCTGTCCGACTCAGAGCGTATTCTATGCATACCGTGACAATGACTTTCCGTACAAGATAGATGAGAACGACCTCTGCTACAGGCTCTTTAAGGAGCATGGCTTTAAATGGGGCGGAGACTGGAACTCATGCAAGGACTATCAGCACTTTGAAAAGAGACTGATACAAAGATAGGTTATATATATATGAAGAAACTAAACTTTATACCCGACGGGATCATCTTTGATGTTGACGGTACCATCTGGGATTCGACTCCCGTGGTTACACAAGCCTGGAACAAGGCTTTAACCGATACGGGCTTTGGATATGTACAGGTTACTGCTGACAGGCTGAAGGGCTTATTTGGTCTTCCGATGATAGAGATAATGAGAGATATCCTTCCCGGGGTAAGCGATAAGGAACTTAAAAGATTTGAAAAAGTCTGCAACGAATACGAGGAAGACTATATAAGCCGCGTAAGCGGACATGCCTATATTAATATAGAAGAAACGATCAAAGAATTATCCGGGATATGTCCCGTTATCATCGTCAGCAACTGCCAGAGCGGCTATATAGAGATAATGATGAAGCATCTTGATCTTAATGACTATGTAACGGACAAGATCTGCCACGGAGACAACGGTCTTTCAAAGGCTGAGAACATAAAGCTCATGAATAGGAAGCACGGCCTTAAAAGAAGCGTTTACGTGGGCGATACGATAATGGATGCCAATGCGTGCATTGAAGCAAACGAGCCCTTCATCTTTGCAAGCTACGGTTTCGGTCACGTTGATGACTATGACTTTATTATAGATGAACCCAAGGCGCTTCTTAACTTGTTTAAATAAGTTGTTGACACACGTGGAAGCGTTTAGTATAATATTCGAGCGTGGGTGTTTCAGATGGAAGGAACATCAGACGCCGGTGAGCAACGCATCAATAGCCCCGATGTAAGGTTCACATGTTACGTTTATTTAATATTTTGGAGGATTTACGATGAAGACATTTATGGCTAGTCCGGCTACTATTGATAGAAAATGGTACGTTGTTGACGCTGAAGGTCAGACATTAGGTCGTTTGGCTTCAGAAGTAGCAAAGGTACTCAGAGGCAAGAATAAGCCTATATTTACACCCCATATCGACTGCGGTGACTATGTAATAATAATCAATGCTGACAAGGTTGCTGTTACAGGCAGAAAGCTTGATCAGAAGATCTACTACCATCACTCAGACTACGTTGGCGGTATGAAAGAGACAACACTTCGCGAGAAGATGAACAAGAAGCCTGAAGAGGTTGTAGAGATGGCTGTTAAGGGCATGCTTCCCAAGGGACCTCTCGGAAGACAGATGTACAAGAAGTTATTCGTATATGCAGGAAGCGAGCACAAACACGCAGCTCAGAAGCCTGAAGTACTTACATTTTAATTAGATTTGGAAGGAGATTACTAAGATGGCTAAAAAAGCAGCAGCTCAGTTCTATGGAACAGGCAGAAGAAAAAAATCAATTGCCAGAGTATATATCGTACCGGGCAAGGGCAATATAACGATCAACAACAGAGACATCGATGATTACTTCGGTCTCGAGACACTTAAGGTTATCGTTCGTCAGCCTCTCGTTGCTACAGATACAACAGAGAAGTATGACGTAAAGGTTAACGTTAAGGGCGGCGGATACACAGGTCAGGCAGGTGCTATCAGACACGGTATCGCAAGAGCTCTCCTTAAGGTTGACGAGGAGTTCAGACCTACACTCAAGAAGGCAGGATACCTTACAAGAGATCCTCGTATGAAGGAAAGAAAGAAGTACGGCCTCAAAGCCGCAAGAAGAGCGCCGCAGTTCTCAAAGAGATAAAAATGCTTACAAACCCCGAAAATACGCTGTTTTCGGGGTTTTTCATTTTAATCTGATTCGAAGTGATTTGACAGATTTTATCTCTTTTAGAGGGGCTAAACTGGGGCTAAAAATACTTTCGGGGCTAAAACCGGGGCTAAAAATCTCGAAATGGTACTCCTAGATTTTCTGATCAATTTCTCTTAATTCATCTTACTGATATTTTTATCATCATTTGTCTTAATCTCAAAAAACGCATAATAGTTTATTAGGATATTCGGCATAAATCTTGTCGAATTTTTTTATGCGTAAGGAGGGTTTAGACATGTCTAAAACAAATTCAGAAACTGTAACAAACATCGAACTTGATAAGCTAGTTCCATTTAAAGCACATCCCTATTTAGTTAGAGATGATGAACAGATGCGCTCACTTACGGAAAGTATCCGTAGAGTAGGAGTTCTCACACCGATCATAGTACGCCCTTTGCCTGAAGATGAGTATGAGATCATTTCGGGCCATAGAAGAGTGTGTGCTTGTAAATTGGCCGGAATAAAGGAACTGCCTGCAATTATTCGTGAAGTCGATCGCAATACCGGTATTGTGATGATGGTCGATAGTAACTCCCAGAGGGAAAAGGTACTCCCTAGTGAGAAAGCTAAAGCTTATAAAATGAAACTAGATGCGATAAAAAGGCAAGGAATTAGACTGGATATCATAACTTCTGTTCCACAGGGGCAGAAGTTGGAACCGAAGACCTCGAGGGAAC
>CADAPR010000131.1 GCA_902789785.1 uncultured Lachnospiraceae bacterium | reverse complement strand
ATGATAGGATATATCACCAGACAGGGAAGCAGCATGAGCGAATACGGAAAGGCATATATAGAGGAGCTTTTAAAGTACAAGGAGCTATAAGGATCGTTTATCACTGACGATCGAAACGATCAAATTTTCAAAACTGAATATCGATGCTATGATAAGACCATCAAAGCAAGCAACTCACGAAGGAGGAAACACAGATGAAAAATATGATGTGTACATGTATGAATATTCGAATGCTTAACCCCCGGGTGTGTAACACGGCTTGCTGTCCGGCTCATTTGTCGGATGAACGGATCAGATGATCTGTCATTTCAGATAGTTGATCAGCCGATGCCCGGGGAACTACCCGGGCATTTTTTACTGCCCATAAGAAATATAAACGATATAAAAAATTGAGATTTGATCAAAAAGGAGAATATAAAAATGAGCGATTACAGATTTGAAACTTTACAGATACACGTAGGACAGGAAGATGCAGACCCTTCAACAGATTCAAGAGCGGTTCCGATTTACCAGACAACATCATACGTATTCCATGACAGCAAGGATGCCGCAGACCGCTTCAGTCTTTCAGCAGGCGGAAACGTATACGGAAGAATAACAAACACAACACAGGACGTGCTTGAAAAGAGACTGGCTTCTCTTGAAGGCGGAAGCGCAGCACTCGCAGTTGCAACAGGTGCCGCAGCTATAAGCTATACGATCGAGGCACTCGCACCTAACGGCGGACACGTTGTTGCACAGAAGACCATCTACGGAGGAAGCTTTAATCTTTTGTCACACACACTTCCTCAATACGGAATTGAGACAACATTTGTTGATGCACATAACTTAAGCGAAGTTGAAAATGCCATAAAGGACAACACAAGGGTCGTATATCTTGAGACACTCGGTAATCCCGGAAGCGACATCCCTGATATCGATGCCATAGCCGAGATAGCTCATAAGAGAGGCATACCGGTAGTTGTAGACAACACATTCGGAACACCCTATCTTATCAAACCCTTTGAACACGGTGCAGACATAGTGGTACATTCCGCAACAAAGTTTATCGGCGGACACGGAACGACTCTCGGAGGAATAATAATCGAGTCAGGCAAGTTTGATTTTAAGGCAGGAAACAGATTCCCTCATATCACAGAGCCCAACCCCAGCTACCACGGACTGTCATTTTATGACGCACTCGGTCCCGCAGCATTTGTGACATATATCCGCACGATCCTGCTCAGAGATACAGGTGCGAGCATCTCGCCGTTTAATGCATTCCTTCTCTTGCAGGGAGTTGAGACTCTTTCACTAAGACTCGAGCGTCATGCATACAACACAAAGAAGGTCGTTGAATATCTTTCAAACCATCCGCAGGTTGAAAAGGTAAATCACCCGGCTGTTGCAGATCATCCCGATCATGAGCTTTACAAGAGATTCTTCCCAAACGGCGGAGCATCTATATTCACATTTGATATAAAAGGCGGTCAGGAAGAGGCATGGAAGTTTATCGATAACTTAAAGATCTTCTCGCTGCTTGCAAACGTAGCCGATGTAAAGAGCCTTGTTATCCATCCCGCATCAACGACTCATTCACAGCTGTCTGAGAAGGATCTTTTGGATACAGGAATAAAGCCTAACACAATAAGACTCTCAATAGGTACAGAGCATATCGATGACATAATAGCAGACCTTGAGAACGGTTTTGCTGCAATAAGATAAGTATTGGCAGGGCTTGGCCCTGCCATATCAATGAAACGGGAGACTAAAGATGGGATTTAATACGATCGCCGTTCACGGCGGTATAAAGGATGAGAGCAAATCTGCGATCAATCCGCCCGTGTACCTGTCATCGACATTCATCCAGCCCGACACCGAGACAGAAGGAGAATACTGCTACTCTAGAGGAAACAATCCGACAAGAGCAAGCGTTGAAGATCTTGCTGCTGCTATGGAAGGCGCAAAATTTGCGCTTGCCACATCAAGCGGCATGGCTGCTACAAGCCTTGTCTTTGAACTTTTAAAGGAAGGAGACAAGATACTTATCAACAGCAACGTATACGGCGGGACCTGGAGGTTTGTATCAAACCTGTTTGAAAACAGGGGACTTGTATATGAGATAGTCGATGACTTTAACACATATGATCTAAAGGATTCGGATGCAAAGCTTGTCTTTATAGAGACACCGTCAAACCCTCTTTTGGAAGTGACGGATATAAGAAGGGTATGCGAAGCTGCTCACAAAAAGGGAATGACAGTAATAGTCGACAACACCTTTATGACATCATACCTTCAAAAGCCGCTTATGCTTGGAGCGGATATAGTGATCTATTCCGCAACAAAGTACTACGGCGGGCATTCGGATCTCTTGGCAGGCCTGATCCTTTTAAACGATGAGAAGCTCTATGAGAGATTCAGGTTTTTAAGAAACACGCTTGGAGGGATCCTCTCGCCTTTTGATTCGTTTTTGCTGATGAGAGGCATGAGAACGCTAGCTCTGAGGCTTGATAAGCAGCAGGAAAATGCAAAAGGGATAGCTCATTTTCTTGATAGCCATGACGGGGCGGACAGGGTTTATTATCCGGGACTTAAGTCAAACAGAGGATATGAGATACAGCTTGAGCAGGCATACGGGCCGGGTGCTGTCTTATCATTTGAACTTAACGAAAAGGACTATGACTTAAAGACTTTTGTAGCAAACTTAAGATATTTTGCATTTGCGGTAAGTCTTGGCGGAGTAGAATCCCTGATCTGTCGACCCTCAACCATGACACATGAATCATATAAAAAGGAACTTCAGGTAAAAATAGGTATAAGACCAAATCTTTTAAGACTGTCACCGGGCATCGAGGATATCGATGATCTTTTGGATGATCTTAATAACGCTTTTATAAAAGCAAGGAGGACATTATGAAAAAATCACTTAAAGCAATAACTATACTCACACTTGTATCAGTTCTTCTGATCTCAGGATGCGGCAAGACTGATGTGAGCACCTATGAAAAGATCAAAAAGGATAAATACATAACATTTGCAACGGAAGGAACATATGCGCCTTATTCATTCCATGATGACAGTGGAGCCCTTGTAGGATTTGATGTTGAGATAGCAAGGGCGATCGCGGACAAGCTCGGAGTCGAGGCAAGATTTACGGAGACTCAGTGGGACGGCATCATCGCAGGCCTTGATGCAAAAAAGTATGATGCTATATCAAACCAGGTCAGCATAACGGAAGAGAGAAAGCAGAAGTATCTCTTCTCCGATCCATATACATATGTATACGGAGTCGTGATAGTAAATGAAGACAACAATGATATAAACAGCTTTGAGGATCTGAACGGAAAGGACGTTTCTCTTACGATCACGAGCAACTGGGCTCAGGTAGCCGAAAGCTACGGAGGAAAGATCGTATCAACTAGCGGATTCAATGAATCCATCCAGCTCGTGCTTCAAAACAGAGCAGATGCCACTGTAAACGACAATGTGACATTCTATGACTTTATAGCAAATAAGCCTGATGCAAAGGCAAAGATAGTCGCTACGAGCAATGAGGCTACCGAATCGGCCATCCTTATAAGACAGGGCGATGACGATCTTCAGAAAGCGATAAACGATGCTCTTTCTCAGCTAAGAAGCGAAGGAAAGCTTGCAGAGATATCAAACAAGTACTTCGGTACGGATATAACAGTACCAAACTAAGCAGAAAAACCAATGCAGACGGAGATAGATTATGAGTATAAGATTAATTGAAATACTGATCGATTCATTGCCCAAAATACTCTTGCCGGGGCTTATCTATACCATACCTTTAACTCTTATCTCGTTTGCATTGGGTTTTTTAATAGCAGTCTTTGTTGCGATGATAAGGATAGCGAACATAAAGCTGCTCTCGCATATATGCCGCTTCTATGTATGGGTATTCAGGGGAACGCCGCTTCTTGTCCAGCTCTTTATCATTTTTTACGGTCTTCCGGGTATCGGTGTAAACATTGAAGCCGTACCGTCTGCGATAATAGCTTTCTCATTAAATGTGGGAGCCTATGCATCGGAGACGATAAGAGGTTCAATTCTTGCCATACCAAAGAGTCAGACGGAAGGAGCTGTAAGCTGCGGCCTTTCAACGGGCCAGACAATGGTTCATATAATACTCCCGCAGGCAGTAAAAAACTGTATCCCGGCTCTGTTTAATACCTTCATATCTCTTGTAAAGGATACATCGCTTGCGGCAAACATCACAATAACAGAGATGTTCATGGCCACGCAGCGTATAGTAGCAGTGACTTATGAACCGCTTGCTCTTTATATAGAGGTCGCATTCATCTACCTGATCTTCTGTACGGGACTGACATATCTGCAAAAGAAGGTCGAGTACAATCTTTCAAGGTACAAACAAGCAGCAAAGGTAAAGAAAAATGATAAAAGTTGAAAACCTTTATAAATCCTTCGGGGACAGGCAGATCCTAAAAGGCATAGATATAGAAGTAAATACAGGCGAGACGGTCGCGATCCTTGGCCCATCGGGTTCGGGAAAATCAACAACTCTAAGATGCATCAACCAGCTTGAAAAGGCTGACAGCGGATATCTTACGATCGGGGAGAAAAGATACGATCTGTCAAAGCTTACCAAGGATGACTTAAGACAGATCCATTCATCCACCGCAATGGTATTTCAAAACTTCAGCCTCTTTGAAAACAAGACTGCCCTAAACAACATAATGCTTCCGCTTATAAAGGCAAGGAAGTATTCAAAGCAAGAAGCATATAAGACAGCGATATCCTATCTTGAAAAGGTAGGGCTTTTGCCCTGGAAGGATCATTATCCCGCACAGCTGTCCGGCGGACAGGCTCAAAGAGTGGGCATAGCCAGAGCTCTTGCTCTAAAGCCAAGCGTGATACTGTTTGATGAACCGACATCCGCTCTCGATCCCGAGATGGTACAGGG
>CADAPR010000130.1 GCA_902789785.1 uncultured Lachnospiraceae bacterium | reverse complement strand
GAAGCAGCCTCTTGACGATCTTGAATATATAAATATCGATCTAGACAGGCTTCCCACTCAGGTCTATTGCGATGACGATCTGATCGCGGAATGCATAAAGGATCTAACAAGACTCTGTGATGAATCCATCGTTAACTTCACGGGTCTTACCAATACAGATCTCAAGCTAAAGTACGGTCCGGCCAATCTTCCTTTTCTTCAACAGTGCGACTTAAACTACACGCAGCTTGTAAGGATCTTAAACACATGGGCAAGCAGGCTTTTTGAGCTAAACGACCATGACAGTGCGCTTGCCGTTTCAGAATATGCCATAAGCTTAAAGGCCGATGTCAGCAACATCTACTATCTGGCTTCAGACATATACATTGAAAAAGGCACGCCCGAGAAGATCTCATCTTTAATTGAGACAGCCGAGGGACTCAACAGTGTAATGAAAGACCATATAGTTGAAAACCTAAGATCAAAGATATGATGCAAAACACCTCCGGAAAACCGGAGGTGTTTTATTTCTTATTACATTACAACTTCAACGTTGTACTCACTCTGTCCTTCCACAAAAGGAATTATATTTCCTTCAACAGCCTGACCGTTGACTGTCATTGACTTAACGCCCTTCTGCGATCCGTTTGTCTTAACGTTTATATTGTAAGTAGCGCCTCTGTACTTACGTGTTACAGTGTAATCACCGAAGTCTGAAGGTACGCAGGGATCAACCTGAAGTCCCTTGTGTGTAGGATAAACACCCAGGATGTACTGAGAGATATTGCAGAATGTCCATGCTGCCGTACCTGTCAGCCATGAGTTCTTTCCTTCACCGGGAAGATAAGCATCGTTACCTGCTACCATCTGGCAGTATACGTAAGGCTCTGTCTTGTGTATCTCTGAGATCTCCTCTGTGTATGCAGGACATGTCTTCTTGTAGATCTCAAATGCTCTGTCACCGCGGCCTATAACTGTCTCAGCTATAGATACCCAGGGGTTGTTATGACAGAAGATACCTGCATTCTCCTTGTATCCCGGCGGATAAGATGTGATCTCACCGAGTTCGAGATGATATACCGTATAAGCGGGCTGAAGGATCATTACACCGTATTCGCAGTCAAGATACTTCTTAACTGAATCAAGCGCCTTTTGAGCAAGACCTTCCTTGACACCGATTCCTGCAAGCGAGCAGAAGCCGTTTGACTCTATGAAGATCTTTCCTTCCTCGCATTCCTTTGAACCGATCTTGTGGCTGTATGCATCATAAGCTCTTACGAACCATTCGCCGTCCCAGCCGTCCTTTAATACAGCATCATACATGATCTGTACTTCCTTGCGTGCTCTGTCAGCTTCTGCCTGATCGCCGAGAAGTTCTGCAAGCTGTGCATACTCTTCACCGTATTTTACAAACATGCCTGCGATGAATACTGACTCAGCAACAGGACCTTCTGAAGGACCGAAGCACTGGAATGACTCACCGGGATGCTCTGAGAAGCAGTTAAGGTTAAGACAATCGTTCCAGTCTGCACGACCGATAAGAGGAAGATTATGAGGGCCCTTGTGATTTACTATATAATCGAATGATCTCTTAAGATGCTCCATCATGGTTGTATATCGGAATTGCCCTTCTTAGTAAGCGGCTGATACTGGTGATAAGCCGAACCGTCCTGGAACTGTGTAGAAGCGATATCGATGATACGCTCTCTTGCTCTTTCGGGGATAAGGTGAACAAATCCGAGCAGATCCTGGTTGGAATCTCTGAATCCCATTCCACGGCCGATACCTGACTCATAGTACGAAGCGGAACGTGACATGTTGAATGTTACCATGCACTGATACTGGTTCCAGATGTTGACCATACGGTTAACCTTGTCATTTGCAGACTTAACTGTGTAGATAGAAAGCAGATCGTTCCAGTATGTGCAGAGTCTGTCAAAAGCAGCTTCAACATCGGCATCTGTCTGATACTTTGAAAGAAGCTTCTTTGCAGGTGCCTTATTGATGATACCCTTTGACTCCCACTTTTCATCCTGAGGATTCTCGCAGTAGCCGAGTACGAATACAAATGACTTTGTCTCGCCGGGATTAAGTGTAACGTTGATCTGATGAACAGCGACCGGTGACCATCCGTGTGCTATAGAACCTGTGCATTCACCCTTTTCGCATACTACCTCGGGATCATGGTTGTCATGATAAGCGCCAAGGAATGCATCTCTTGATGTATCAAATCCGTCAATCTTTGTATTTACAGAATAAACGGCATAGTGATTACGACGCTCTCTGTATTCTGTCTTGTGATAGATAGTTGAATCTATAACCTCAACTTCACCTGTAGAGAAGTTACGCTGGAAGTTTCTTGAATCATCATCCGCATTCCACAGACACCACTCAACATATGAGAAGAGTTTGATCTGCTTTGTCTGTGAAGACTTGTTAGTAAGCTTTACCTGGCTGAGTTCGCATGTATCCTCGTTGGGAACGAATGTAAGAACATTTGCCTCAACTTCGTTCTTTACACCCTTGAACTTGCTGTAGCCGATGCCGTGACGGCACTCATACTCGTCAAGTTGAGTCTTAGTCGGCTGCCATCCGGGATTCCATACGGTATCTCCGTCCTTGATATAGAAATACTTTCCGTTAAAATCTGTGGGTACACCGTTATAACGATAACGTGTGATCCTTAAAAGCTTTGCATCCTTGTAGAATGAATATCCGCCGCATGTGTTGGATATAAGTGAGAAGAAACCGTTGTTACCGAGGTAGTTGATCCACGGAAGCGGAGTCTTCGGTGTAGTGATGACATACTCTTTGTTCGCATCATCAAAGTAACCAAATTTCATAGTTTCGCTCTCCATTTTTTTCAATTTGTTTTGTCGCACAAAGCGACACGATATAATCTAATAATAGAAGATGAAGGTAAAATTTGCAAGAAAATAGGGGCCTAAAAAAGCCCCTCGTCTCATTTTCGTGCAATAAGCACGGAAAGCGGTTTTATGTGCACGTAACACATTTGTAAAAATGTCATAATTTCAAACTGCCCTTGTCTATGTTTTCCTTTATGATCTTATCCGTCAGTTCGTAGAGTATCTCGGAACCGGGTCTCGTACCCTGCTGTCTGCCGTATACCTTGTCTGCCGTAACGCCATGTTCTATCCAGTCACTTCCGCCATTGCTGTTATTTAGCATAAGCGGCTGGAGATTATCCATGGAATGGGCAAATCTTGCTTCTGCGCTCTCAGCTTGCTCAAACTCGTCAAACAAAGATATGAACTCCGTTTTTTGATCGTCAGGGAGCATTGAGAAGATACGCTGTTTTGCTGCATCCTCTCTTGCCTTCTGCGTCTTTAATCCTTCAGCGTCGTAAGCATATGTATCTCCGGCATCTATCTCAACTATGTCGTGAATTAGACACATCAGCATCACCTTAGTTATATCGACCTTTTCATTAGCATATTCACGCAGAATATATGCCATTATAGCCATATGCCATGCATGCTCGGCATCATTTTCCTTTCTTCCGTGACCGCTAAGGGATGTCTGTCTGAATATATTCTTCTCCTTGTCGATCTCAAGTGAAAACTCCATCTGCTTTTTTAATCTTTCATCCATCTGCTTTTACCTGTTTTTCCACTGATATTTTTTCAGATCAACTCTTCCGTCTGCAACCTCTATGCCTTCAGCCAGTAGCAGCTTTGCCTGAACCTGCTCTCCGCCAAATGCAAAAGCTCCTGCAAGCTCGCCTTTTGCATTCACTACCCTGAAGCAGGGAATATTATCAGGATCCGGATTTTTATGAAGAGCATTTCCAACAGCCCTAGCCATCTTTTTATCGCCTGCAAGCTCAGCGATCTGTGAATATGTCGCCACATGCCCGTAAGGGATCTTCTTTACGGCTTCATATATTCGCTTGCTCGGACTGTCGCTTACAAGGTCATAGCTTTCCGCTATCATCATCTTTATATCCTTGTCAGGAATGCTTCCGTCAAGGATTATCGTGTTCCAGTTATCCTTGTTCTGATGATAGCCTGGTGTTACCGATCCATACATTCTGCGCCAGAAATATGCTTTGACAGGATCCACCTTTACGTTTAGATTGATGTATCCTTCTCTTTCATAAGTCCATAAGAATGCCTTTTTATTGCCCTTGTATCTTATCAGCTGCCAGTTTTCATCGTGAAACGGCGCATCCTTATATGTATCCGGAAACGAGAGTCCGTACTCCAAAGCTTCTTCTCTGGTCTTCATATTAATACTGCTCCAATTAATACAATGTTCATATATATATTAGGATTATAAGATAAAAAAATGCAAGTCCGCTTTGGGACCTGCATTCATATCACCTTATCTCCACTTTGTTCCTCTTGAGAAATTCAACATTTTCTCCGTAGGATAAAGCGGTTTCTTCATCATTGTTCTGAAATGCTTCAAACAGTTCTGCAGGGATCCTGTGCGGTCTTGTTCTTTCATAGATCGTAAGATTCCATGAATGCTTGCATTTTTTACATCTGTATATCAGCCACACATCCACAAGATTCCCGTTTGCATTTACCCTGAATCTCTTTGAATTTTCAAACTCCTGTTTCTTTCCGCATCCTCCACAGCGATGATATATTCTAAAGCTCATTTTGATCCTCCTAATTTAGTATTTCTTTTAGGATTCATCTGAGCTTATGATTATTAAGTTTTATAAGCTCAGACTACTGAGCCATAACATACCTTTTAGTCATAAAAGACCTCTCCTTTCCTACTAATCTTCTCCGTAAAGCAGATCCTGTATTATTATCTCCTTTGACAGCGCACTCCAGTGTCCCGGCAGACAGATCTTCGGATCTATCGACTCTATAGTCGCTGCCAGTTTTTCAGCCAATGCCTGATCAACCTTCCAGTCCGGGAATGTTCCTCCCGTACAGTCACCCAGGATCAGCACTTTATCATTTATCACTTCTATAAGTGTCGAATCATCTGTATGAGGTGCCTGAGTCTGAAATATCCTTACCTTGCAGCCTCCAAGATCAAATCTCATCTCTCCCGAAAAGATCATATCAGGCATAGTGACTATGACAGGCTTGCCGTCCTTATACTCTTCTCTGATGCTCTGATCAAAATCAAGGAAAGACTCCACCCCTTCCTTCTCGATCTTTTGCTTAAGATCTGTAAGATATTTCTTTGTAGCTTCGTTTGATAATGTAAGGCCGTTAACCGCATGCATCCCAAGAGTATGGTCCCAGTGCCAGTGTGTGATCACGGTGATATCAGGAAGTTGTAAGCCTTCCTCTTTCAATGCATTGTAGAATTCCTTTACATGCTCATCAGAGTGTCCCGCGTCCACCGCAAGATTCCATTTGTCTCCGTGAATATAACTCAGATTGGGTCTGTCTCTTCTTTCCTCAAACGGATATACCCATACATGTTCCGATATTCTGTTCAGTTTCATACTATTACCTCTCCAATACATAAAATCTATACAATTCTTCTTCCTCATCATAGATGTCTTTGTACATCTTCGTTTCGACCAGTTTGAATCCGGATCTTTCCGCCGTCTTATATGATGAGATATTTTCGTCTTTGATCGTCGCAATGATCTTATTTTCATCGTAATGATCAAAGAAATAACTTATGTACGCTCTTACGGCTTCCGATGCGTATCCCTTTTTTCTGTACTCGGATCCCGTAAAGTAACAGATCCCTATCTCATCTGTATCTTCGTAATATGTACAGCCGACATTTCCTATGATACTGTCTGATGTCTTATCTACTATCGTACAGGGAATGTAATCTGCCCTCGGATCATCGTTTGCAGTAAGTATCAGTGCTTCATCTATCCAGTCATCGATCCATTCACCGCAGTCTCTGTCAAATCCCACTTCATTGAGGCTGCCGTCTTTTGCCATCTGCAAAAAGACTTTCTCATCTCCTCTCTCAATGGATCTGATCACTAATCTTTCTGTTTCTATATTCATCTTATGTCTCCTTTTTATACTTCCTTTGAAAATGACACATGCCCTTTTTCCTCTATGAATCCTCTTTTCTTATAGAATTCATATGCGGGAGCATACGTATCGGTCTGAAGAAATATCTTCTTGATACCGATCCCGCTTATGGCCTTCTCGATCTCCCTGATAAAGAATGAGCCTACGCCTGCCCCCTGCCTGTCGGTCTTTATGCAGAGTTCGTCTATACAGTATTCCGTCCCCCGAAACCAGTGCTTTATATATCCCATTGAAAGACCTATCAGCTCATCTCCATCGTAAAGACCGTATGTTAACGAGTGGCTCTGTCCTATGAGATCACTGATGTACATATCAAGCTGGGCTTCATCTGACCAGTCATCATTCCATGGTTCATTTGTAAACACATCCTTAAAGAGATTTGTTATGATATCTCTTTCATTTAATCCTATTCTTCTTAATTCATACATCTGCTTACTTCTTCATCTCTTTGGCCCACTTTGAGATCTCTTTCTTCATTGCATAATTACGGGTGTTCTCAGCTCCAAGGTTTTTATAGAGTTCATATCTTTCAACGGACAGTTCCCCGCTTTCTATTGCAGCTTTGATCGCACAGCCCGGTTCTGTGTCGTGCCTGCAGTCACTGAACCTGCACCTGCTCTCAAGTTCAACTATATCCGCAAATGTTTCATCGATCCCGTCCTCAGTAGCAGCCATGCCCACTTCGCGCATACCGGGAGTGTCTATAATACATACTTTGTTTTCAAGCTCGATCATCTGTCTGTGAGTCGTAGTATGTCTTCCCTTTGAATCATCCTCTCTGATCTCTGATGTCTTCATCGTTTCTTCTCCGGTGATCGCATTTATGAGTGTTGACTTGCCCGCTCCGGAAGAACCCATAAGGCATATGGTCGTTCCGGGTGTGAAATATCCATCGAGCTCATCCAATCCGATCCCGTACCTGGCAGAGATCGCATGAACCCTGATACCGTCCGATATCGTTTCCGCTTCCATTACATATCTTGAGGCTGCGGGACACAGATCTGATTTTGTCAGCACCACGACGGGAGTGCTTCCTCCCTGGAGTGCGATGCTTGCATATCTTGCGATCCTGTTGTAACTGTAGTCTTCATTCAGTGAAGTAATGATAAAGCAGTAATCAACATTTGCTACCATATACTGCATCACGCCTGTCTTTGCCTGATCGGGTCTTTTCAGAAAGCTTGAACGTTCACATACGGAAAGTATTATGGAATCGCCGTTGGGATTATACTGAAATGTCACATAGTCACCTACAACAGGCCACTCCTCCTGATCCTTTTCATAAAAGCTTCCCTTAAGCTTTGCCGGTATCTCTTTTTCAAAGAAGCGGATCGTAAAACTGTTCTTTTGAACCTCTGATATCCTTCCCAGCTTTTCGGCATGAAGCCACTGGCATGACAGCTTCAGAGGCTTGTAGTACGGAAACTTCTTTGTGAATTCATCTATCTCTTCTACATCTTCACAGGTTTCGAATACTTCGGCTTCATAAAATGTTCCGTGTATATCTTCAAATCCTTCATTCAACGGATATGCCATGAACGGTTCACAGTTTCCGAACTGGGGATGAACGATGCCGAAGTTGTCACAGGTCTTAAATCCGTGCTTCGGATAATAATCCGGTTCTCCAAGGATCACTATCCCTTTGTATCCGGCTTCTTTTGCTATTTTGATCGTTTCTTCTAAGAGCGTGCCTCCTATTCCCATGTTAAAGCATGTCGGCTCAACGGCAAGAGGTCCGAATGTAAGTACTTCATGAACTCTGTCACCGTCAATTACTTTTGAGAGAGTGTAAAAGATCGCTCCGACGATACGACCGTCAAGTTCAGCCACTCTGCTTATATCAGGCAGGTAGTCTTTGCTGTTCCTCAGCTTATGAACCAGAAGATGCTCATTGCATCCGGGATCGTGAATGTTCCAGAATGCGCGCAGTGTGCACAGTTCTGTAGCGTAATAGTCGTCTTTTGTTTCTTTTCTTATAATAATGTTATTCAATTTCTTAATCTCCTTTAATCACACACAATAATCAAATCATGCAGCGGTATGGAGATCTCGTGTTCAGGGTTTAACCCGATTTTGGGCATAAGAAAACCGTGACAGAATGCCACGGTCTGAATGATCATTATTTATCTTTAGATCAGATATCATAAACCGAGGTCTTCATACCATATTCAGTTACAATCTCAATTGTTAATACATGCATTATGATTACCTCGCTTTCTTTAAGATTTACTACGGTGTCATTCTATCAGAAGAAATCAATCCCGTCAATACTTATCATATCTGTTTGAGCAAAAACCCGAAATAGTTCACACAGTTGTTATAACATATATCCTTCACTATCTGTCCTAAGATATCGTAATCCGGCGCAAATTCTCCGTTTTCAACAATGTCGCCGAGCATGTTGCAGAGTATGCGTCTGAAATACTCATGTCTTGTATATGAGAGGAATGATCTTGAATCTGTCAGCATGCCCACAAAGCCTGAGAGGTTTCCAAGAGCCGCAAGAGACTTAAGCTGATCATACATTCCGTTCTTATGATCGTTAAACCACCATGCGCTTCCCTGCTGTATCTTTGCCACAGCTGTTGAATCCTGGAAGCATCCGAGTATTGTTCCTATGGCGGCGTTATCCGCAGGATTGAGGCTGTAGAGGATAGTCTTTGGTAGTCCTCCTTTTTCCTCGATCGCATTTAAAAAGTCAGACAGCTGTCCTGAAGGAGTATGATCATTGATGCAGTCAAATCCCGTATCCGGGCCAAGATCTTTAAAGCGTATCCTGTTATTGTCACGCTTGCAGCCGTAATGAAGCTGCATAACCCAGTTTCTGTCTCTGTATTCGCCTGCCATAGCCTGCATGAAAGCATACTTATACTTAATCTCATCTTCACGTTTAATCTGACCGCCAGACATTCGCATCTTAAATATATTTTCGATTTCTTCATCAGAAGCCGGAGCATACATCACATATTCAAGCCCGTGATCCGATACAAGACATCCTCTCTGAGCAAAGTAGTCCATCCTCACTTTTAATGCCCTGACAAGATCTGAGAAACTCTCTATATCAACAGCACTGACTTCAGACAGCTTTTTAATATAGTCTGCAAAATCCGGCTTTTCAATATTCATGGCTCTGTCGGGACGCCATGCAGGAAGAACCTTTACATCAAATGTCTCATCTTTACTTATCTGTTCATGATAATTAAGAGGATCTATCGGATCGTCCGTTGTACAGATGAGAGTTACGTTTGACTTCTTTATGATGTCTTTTGCTCCCATGTCAGGTCTGTTGAGGACTTCGTTGCATGTATTCCATGCCTCTTCGGCGGTTTTTTCACTGAGTGGCTTATCAAACCCGAAATATCTCTGAAGTTCAAGATGACTCCAGTGATAAAGAGGGTTGCCTATGGCTTTGCCAAGACACTGAGCCCATTTTAAAAACTTCTCCTTGTCGGGAGCATCTCCTGTTATGTATTTCTCTTCAACGCCGCATGAGCGCATGAAGCGCCACTTGTAATGATCTCCTCCGAGCCATACCTGTGTGATATTCTCAAAATGCCTGTTTTGAGCTATCTCCTTTGGATCTATATGACAGTGATAATCTATGATCGGAGCATCTTTTGCATA
>CADAPR010000129.1 GCA_902789785.1 uncultured Lachnospiraceae bacterium | reverse complement strand
GAGCTTCTGGCTTCTCAGGTCATAAAGGGACTTGAATCAAGAAACATGTCAGGCTATTATGCAAGCGATAGGGATGAAGCATTAAAGATCGCTTTAAGTCTTATTGAAAAAGGAAGCACTGTTACCATGGGCGGAGCCATGAGCGCACGCGAGATAGGTCTTGTTGATGCTCTTAAAAACGGAGATTATAACTTTATCGACAGGGATCAGGAAAAAGACAAAAGAGCAGCAATGCTTGCCGCTTATGATGCTGATGTATTTCTGTCCAGTGCAAATGCCATCACAAACGACGGCGTGATGGTCAATATAGACGGCAACTCAAACCGTGTATCAGCCATAGCTCAGGGACCAAAGAAGGTAGTATTCATTGTAGGCATGAACAAGGTATGCGACGATATAGACGGCGCGATGAAGAGAGCAAGAAACGTTGCGGCTCCGATAAATGCGCAGAGGTTTAACCTTAACACGCCCTGTGCAAAGACGGGAGCATGCTTTAACTGCAAGTCTCCGGATACGATCTGCTGTCAGTTCCTTATTACAAGATATTCAAGACACGAAGGAAGGATACACGTGATCCTTGTAAATGACAATCTGGGATTCTAGGAGATGACATGAATAAAGAAAAAAATATTAGCGACAGCGATCTTGTCTGGGAGGAGATCAGAACAAAACACATCATTCAGAATGAATGGATCGATTTCAGAGAATCAGCGTACAGATTTCCTGACGGGACTGTCTTTGAACCTTATTACAGCTACAGCAGGAGAGACTATGTTGTAGTCGTCGCAACTGATGAGAACGATGATTATATATGCGTCAGACAGTTCAGACAGGGAATAAAGCAGGTGACCAACGAATTTGTTGCAGGCGGCATAGAGCGAAGCGACGGAAAAGAATACGGCAGTGACAGAACTGAAACATCCGCAGAAAATGCTCTTGAAGCGGCTAAAAGAGAACTAAGGGAGGAAACGGGATACGAATCCGATGAATGGAACCATTTGATAACCGTACCTTCCAATGCCACCATAGCGGATAATTATGCCCACGTATTCAGGGCAAGGAACTGCAAAAGGATATCCGGACAGGATCTTGATGATACCGAGTTCATAAATGTGATAAAGTACAGTGGTGATGAACTTAGGGAACTCATTGAGGAGGGAAAGTTCCAGCAGGCTATACATATCATGGGATATTATTGTGATATAAACGCATCCGGTAGTTGATTGTATGCGTTTTTGTGCTATAATCTAGAAGGTTAAATGAAAAGATTCAGGAGGAATAATAAATGAACAAACCTGTTGTTTTAGTTGTTATGGACGGTGTCGGCGAGACTCCCGAAGAACTTGGAAACATGGTCATGAGAGCCAATACTCCTACACTTGATGAGTTCAAGGCTACATGCCCTTTCCAGACCATCAAGGCTCACGGTGCGGCAGTAGGACTTCCCAGTGATGATGACATGGGTAACAGTGAGGTTGGTCACAACGCACTCGGCTGCGGTCAGATCTACTCACAGGGAGCAAAGCTCGTAAACGAATCTATAGAGTCAGGCTCGATCTATCAGAGCGAGACATGGAAGGATCTTGTTGGTTCTGTTGTCGCAAATAACAAGACTCTTCATTTCATAGGATTGCTGTCTGACGGAAATGTACATTCAAATATCAGCCATCTTCTGGCAATGCTTAAGGAAGCAAAGAAGCAGGGCGTTAAGTGTGTAAGAGTACATACGCTTCTTGACGGACGTGATGTACCTGCTACGAGCGCACTTGAATATATCGATCAGCTTGAGAATACTCTTGCTGAGTTAAACGACGCAGACTTTGACGGACGCATCGCATCAGGCGGCGGACGTATGACTATCACAATGGACAGATATCAGGCTAACTGGCCCATGGTAAAGGCAGGCTGGGATGTACATGTTCACGGTGAAGGACGTCAGTTTGCAAGTGCTAAGGAAGCTATCGAGACATTAAGAAACGAGACGGGTGCGATCGACCAGGATCTTGGAGCATTTGTTATAGCTGAGAACGGAAAGGCTGTAGGAGCTATGGAAGACGGCGACAGCGTTATCCTCTATAACTTCCGCGGAGACCGTGCACTGGAGCTTTCAATGGCATTTGACGGAGATGCTTCATTTGACAAGTTTGATAGAGGAGCGATCCCGAATGTCAAGTATGCAGGCATGCTTGAATATGACGGTGATCTGCATATCCCTCATCATTATCTTGTAAATCCTCCTCAGATAAAGGATACGCTCACAGAACTTTTGGTTGAGAACAACATAAAGGAATATGCGGTTTCAGAAACTCAGAAGTACGGCCATGTAACATACTTCTGGAACGGAAACCGTTCAGGAAAGGTTTCGGAAGAGCTTGAGGATTACTGTGAGATCCCCAGTGATGTACGTTCTTTTGATGAGGCACCCTGGATGAAGGCAACTGAAGTTGCTGACTGTGTAATGGATGCCATGAAGAGCCATAAATACGGATTCATACGCTGCAACTTCCCCAACGGTGACATGGTAGGTCACACAGGAAGCCTTGATGCGACAGAGATAGCTGTTGAGAGTGTTGATCTTCAGCTTGCACGTATCAAGAAGGTATGTGATGCAGAAGGATATATCCTTGTTGTTACGGCCGATCACGGAAACTCAGATCAGATGTTAGAAAAGAACAAGAAGGGAAATATCGAGGTACGTACAGCTCACAGCTTAAATCCCGTTCCGTTCATCATCTATGACAAGGATGAGCGTCATGAGATGAAGCAAGGCGCTTTCGGTCTTGCAAATGTGGCTCCCACAGTTGCAGGTCTTCTCGGAATCAAGCCTTATGACAGCTGGGAAGAGAGCATGCTCAAGTAATCTTTAAAAATATCAGAAAAGACAAACGTCCGGTCAATGCCGGACGTTTTTTATTTGATCGAGAGATTCGATGAATTCCTGTGTCTTTGCTATCGGATACGAAAAGTTGTAATACACAAATCCGCTGTCATATGCCGTAACAACGATCTCTTGTATGTCGGGATCAGTGATCAGGTTTTCATGCAGCTTGTACCAGTTTTTGCATATCGAATCATTCTTGACAGCCTCGTTGGAGACTATATCAAGAACCGGAAGGCCTTTGGGAAACTGTCTGTTCGCAACGGCTTTCATGGCATCTATATAGTATCTGTTTTCCTCAGTGATCAGTCTGTTGTTGTTATATCTGCCGTATGCAGCTCCAAATGCTTCCTTTTCCTCGTCTGTATGTTTAAAATACATCAGTTCTTCATATGCAGTGACCTCGAAGCCTGTAATGCTTAAATAGTCCCTGATCTTCTGACTTATAGTCTGCATCTTTCCGACTTTGATGAAATATCTCTGCATTTCATCGAATGAATGAAAGTCCCCAACCATTTCATAGATCGCATCTCCGGGATACATGTCTGCACCGACAAGTCCTTCTATCTCGTCGGGATATCTGTCTATAAGCTCCATGGCAAATATCCCTGCGCTTGTGTGTGCCCATATGATATAGGGGCTGTTCACATTTAGAGATTTTATCGCGCTATGAATCTCGTAAGCGCATCTTTCACCTGTCCTTGGCGAATCTGTCTTATCACTGTAAAGCCTGTTAAGATAATCAAGAATTATTACTCTGTTACCTTTTGATGCAAGTCCGTCAGCAATGGGACGCAGCGTTATCACACACATCGGATCGCTCGTATCCCCGAGCATTACAACAGTATGATCACCTTCACCGACATCGTATGCGGCAAGCTTCATGCCGTCTGCTTCGGCATAGACTATATTGTTTTTTTCATATCGGTCTATTATCTCATCCTTTTTTACATTCCTTGATTCGCAGGTTGCTACAGAACCAATGATATATATAAGAATGAGAGATATTACAACGGGCAGGGTCTTATGAAATCTGCTCCTTATATTTTCATATCTTAGCATAAAGAAGGTATTGTTTATCTCGCATATCTTAATGGTCAGGAACTTGATCGCAAAAGAAAGCGGCAGAGTAAGAGCTATAACGACTATTGAATAAACAAATACATTTCTTATATATATGAGAGGCTTTATCTTGTCATAGATGAAGGCATAGCCAAAAAGCTGTACAAACAGTCCGTGGACAAGATAGATCTCCAGTGTCATCTTTCCTAGGATATCAAGAGCTTCATTTTGAATGATAAACTTCATCCGAAACATCATCACTATCGTGACAAAGAAGAAAGCGGAGATGACCTGACAGAAAAATATGATCCATCGATCGACAGTATAAATATAGTTTTTGGCAAGCATTGAATACAATGGAAGGATGCTGTTGCCTATAAGAAATGTGAAGACAAAAATACACAGGCTGGCACACAGTATCGGTATGTAGCGCCTTTTTATCAAAGCGAGTATCTTTTCTTCATTTGAAGCATATATGATCCCTGCAAGGAACATATGCAGCGTGTTGTACCACCAGGTCCCGTAAAGGAAATAATCGCAAAAGAGTATGATGGCAACAGTGCCGGCAAATACCACCAGGATTCCGGATATGTCTTTTTTTGCTCTGAAGAATCCTATATAGAAAAGAAGATACAAAACAAGGATGATGTATATATACCATCCGTACTGATTTAACATTGACGGACCGCCGATCGAAAAGATCGTAGAGAATGAAAAAGGAACATCCTTGACCGATCTTGCGATAAAGAAAAGAGATGAAGTCAAAAACCAGGTGATTATGATCGGAAAAGCTCTCTTAACAAAGAAGTTTTCAAAATAGGCAGCCTTTTTCTTATAACTTGAAAATATTCCGTATCCGGAGCAGAAAAAGAACAGAGCAACAAACAGATAGCCCAGATATTCAAAGCCGTCTAAGCCGTGAACTATGGCATCTTTTTTTATCCAGGAGACGCTTGTCCTCTGACAGAGGTGATGAAAAATGATGACAATGGAAGAAAATCCGAGAAGCGCCTTGGTCTGGATTCATCGTTGAATTCCCCCCTTTTGCATCTGCTCGATCCGTAAAAGAGTAAGATGAGCAGAGCAGGATAAAAGATCAGTGACAGGTAACTCATATAATTCCCCCTAAAAGAACTAATAGTCTAGCATCTGGTCATAAGTCACGCCGTATTTAAGAGCAACATTACGGGCATGAGAAGTAGTATCGGGCTTTGCTCTTAATACTCTGAATGTATTGGTATTATCAACCATCTCCATGGTAAGACTTACAATATCGCTGCTTCCGTCCCACTCATTCATCTGATCAGTTGATCTTGCAAGTTCATGAAGATGTGTGTTGTATATAGCCGGTACATCCTTATGCTTCAGTATCCTTACAAGGTCTTTGGCAAGATACAGGCCGTCGACCGCATTTGTACTGGCGTATGTCTCATTTAAAAGAACAAGACTTAAAGGAGTGGCTTCCTTTATGATCTGTTTGATCCTGACTGCTTCTTCACCTAGTCTTCCCATATTTAGAGTCTGATCCTCCATCGCAGGAAAATGAGTTAAGATGTCGCAAAAAGCAAATCCTTCGTAGCTTTGTCCCGCAATGAACAGGCCCTGAGCTGCCATCAGCGCTGCCATGCCGACAGCCTGTGTCATGATGGTCTTTCCGCCTCTGTTGGGGCCAGTGAGGATATAGATCTTCTCGTTTTTA
>CADAPR010000128.1 GCA_902789785.1 uncultured Lachnospiraceae bacterium | reverse complement strand
GCTGCGGCCCATCCGCCCATTCCAAATCCTATGGCGCACATGATGCCTCCGGCCAGTATCAGTCCTGCAGCACTTGCAAGCGCAACCTTTGTCGATACTTTCATACCTCTACTCTCCCCTTTCTATATAAACTGAATTTTGAAATGACCGCTCCTATAAGCTTTGCGATCAGTTTTAATACTGCCGGAACAGCCTTTAGAATAAGAGCGGTTCCTGCCATAGTTAATAGGATTCCTATTCCTATCGTTAAAAGGCCTAAGCCCGTTATCAGTATACCGCCTGCCGGCAGTGTAAATATGCCCGGTACTCCAACAATGAGGATTATCGCTCCGACAACTATGCATCCGATACCTGCGATCGCGATAGCAAATATCCAGGCAAATACTGCGAGGGATATTCCGAATAAAGCTGCAAGCAGTCCGAAGGCTACAGGAACCCATACAGGAGCTGCAAGCACTAAAAGGATTATCAGTAAAAGTGACATTCCCTTGCCGTCTCTTCTTGTCGTAAAACCTCTGTCATCACTGTTTGGTATTGTATTGGCTACCTCGTCCTTGTAAGCCGGACCATAGCCGCTGAATCCTGTCTCGGTGAATTCACCTATGCTCTTATCCGAATCTCTTAATCCTGCCTTTATCATGAAAGCGATCTTTTCCGGACTCTCAAGCTCTTTTAATATAGTAGATTCGTTTTCTACTCCGGCATCCTCAAAGTAATCCTCGTAGTATTCAAGAGCTTCATCTCTCTCTACTGCCGGGATATCTCCGAGAAGCTGCTTCAATTCTGCAAGGAATTGCTGTTTATCCATGTATTCTCCCCTCCTCAAAAAGATATGTAACCTTTTTTGAATATGAATGCCATTCTGTATAGTACATTTTTAGCATCGCGCAACCTTTTTCCGTGATCTTGTAGTATCGGCGATTTCTGCCGGCATGCTCCTTGTCGTAGACTTCAAGGCATTCATCCTTTTGCAGTCTTCGAAGTACCGGGTAGAGAGTGGATTCCGAAAGCTCTATGACCGTTCTTACTTCCTGCGTTATCTTGTAACCGTAGGTACCTTCTTCATCCTTGCTTACTATAGCTAAGACTATGGCATCCAGAAGTGCAGATCCTGTGTTAAAGACCATTTTTATCTCCCTTCTGTTTAATCCCTGTATGCTATACGATGTATAATATCGTTTTCTGAACATACTATACATCATATAATATTGGATGTCAATACATATATTTTGCATTTTTTGACAAAATAAAAACCCCTAATCCGCTATACGTGTTAAAATAGAAAAAACAGCTTTACGGAGGGGTTATATGATCACAGTAAGTGTGTGCATGATAGTAAAGAATGAAGAGCATTGCCTTGAAAGATGCTTAAAAAGCCTTGTGCCTATCGCAGACGAGATCATTGTTGTAGATACCGGCTCAGATGACGGGACAAAAGATATCGCAAAAAAATATACGGATAAGATATATGATTTTGCCTGGACCGGTAGCTTTAGCGATGCGCGCAACTATTCATTTTCGCTTGCAGGATGTGATTACATATACTGTGCCGATGCAGACGAAGAACTTGATGAAGAAAACATTAAAAAGTTTAAAGAGCTCAAGGACACGCTGTTGCCCGAGATCGAGATAGTTCAGATGTATTACTGCAACCAGCTTGAGAACAACACGATCTATAACTTTGACAAGGAACTTCGTCCAAAGCTCTATAAGAGAGTCCGTTCATTTATATGGAATGAACCTATACACGAGCAGGTCCTGCTAGATCCTGTCATATATGACGGTGATATAGAGATAATCCACCGTCCCGCTTCTGTACATGCCGGCAGGGATCTTGCAAGATTTGAAAAGATGATAAGTGACACAGAGATCATATCAAAAAGGCTTCTTGATATATACATAAAAGAACTCTACATAGCAGGTAATGAGAGTAATTATCTGGCTGCATCAGAATACTTTGAAAAGCTGTGTGATTCTGATGAGCTTGATGAAGATGAGCTTGTTTGTGCTCTGACTATAGCACTCAAAGCAAGTATCATAGCTAAAGATATAAACAGGCAGTTTAAATATGCGCTCAGAGGGGCTGCAACAAAAGGCTGCAGCGAACTATGCTGTGAACTTGGAAATGTCTTCTATGAACAGGGCGAATATAGTGAAGCGGCCATGTGGTATTACAATGCGGCCTTTGAGACCGAGCCTCTCATTAATATAAGAAGCAAAAAAGAGATCCCCCTTAATGCGATCATAAACTGCTACGAACTGATGGGGGATAAAGACAGGGCTGATGAATTCAGGGCATATCTGTAGACTGTGCTTTTGCGGTAAATCTGCCGCATGCCATATAAAACATAGCTGTTGCCGGCAGGCCTAAAAACGTATTTACATATGATATCAGTGTGGAAATACTCGAATATGTCACAAGAGTCTCCTGCCCCATCCTTGAATAGATGACAGTCCCTGCGAGATTTGCAAATACCGATACTATAGCCAGTGCAACAGAGATCACTATGAGTATGATCGCTCCTGTCCTGTTTGACTCATTTTTCTCATTTTGAGACATGCCAAAGAATATCATATAGATTATCAGCTGAGTTATCATAAAGAAGAACTGCACCGGGTATACTTTGATCGCCTCATCAAGTGATGCCATAACAAATATCGGCATAAGTCTTTTCTGCATGATGATCACGATGAAAGATACGAGCACGGTCAGCATCTGAAGTACGAGTGCGATTGTTGTCAATATCCTGGTATTGTTTTTCATGATCATTTTCTCCTTTGCAAAAATTATAATACACCTTTTATAAATATTTCGATACCTATTCCTATCAGAATGATCCCTCCAAGGATCGATGCCTTTGAGGCAAGCCTTGTTCCGAATCTCTTTCCTATCATAAGACCCGCAAAACATATGATAAAGGTAACGACTCCGATGATAACGGCGCAGACAAATGCAGATAAAAATCCGTATTCTGCGATCGTAAAGCCGACAGAAAGCGCATCTATCGAAGTTGCTATTCCCTGTATGATCAAGGCGCTAAAGCCAACCTTTGACTTTTCATCACCTTCATCATCATCCTTTATCCCCTCTAACAACATCTTGCCGCCTATGAATAAAAGAAGAAGCAGTGCGATCCAGGGTATGATTTTTTCAAATGCAGTAAAATATGTGACGATCGTATGTACACAAATCCACCCGATCATCGGCATCAGCCACTGAAAGATCGAAAAGACTGAGGCGATCAAAGCCATCTTATTTCTGTTCATTTTCGGTTCATTCAGTCCATTTGCAAGAGACACCGAAAATGCATCCATTGCCAGTCCGACTCCAAGTAACATGCTGTTGAAAACAAATATTAGACTTAAGTCCATTTACGTTTCCCCTCTTTTATATGATCATCAAAAAAACCAAGTACAGCTCACTATACTTGGTCGAATCTAAATATTTCTTCATGCATAGTTTAGCTATACATGAGTCTCGCAATTTAAAACAAGCCAGGCACTTGGCCAGTATGTTGACTTGCTACGCAATGCGCTTGCTACTCCCTCATGGGATGTCTAATGAAGTCTATCATGATTATCATTTCATGTCAATTGCGGCAATGATCATCTTTTGCAGAATTCAAATATCCTGTCATAAAAGTCCTTTGCTTCCTCAAATGCACCGTGTCCGAGTCCTTCATATATATAGAGCTCGCTGTCTGATATACCTTCTTTTAATTCATTTGCTGCATCGTTTCCTACAGTCTTATCATCACTGCCTGCTATGATAAGTGTAGGTGAAGTTATCTTTGACAGTTCGCTTCTTGCATCGAACTTAAGTATCGCATAAGCATTAGCAAAAAATCTATCATAGCTTTCAGGCTTTGTAAAGCTTGCGATAAGCGGAAACCATCTGCCGTTCTTTTCCAGATACTTATAAGAATACATTTTTTCTGCCGTGTCGATCATCAGCTGTTTATGATCGTTTCTTTTTGCCATATCGATCCATCCGCTTACCGCATCTATTGCAACATCGCTTGCATAAGGAGCTGTAACGGCAAGGATGAGTTTTTCAACTACCTCTGGATGATTTATCGCGATGTACTGTGCGATCATTCCTCCCTGGCTAACTCCGCATATATATGCCTTTTTTATGGAAAGCTCATTCATTGCCCTAACCTGGTCATCTGCCATGTCGCTTATGCTGTAACCCTCAGACATCTTATTTTTGCGGCTGAACATGTAGACTGTGTATTCATCAAGATATTTTCTGTACGGGACCGATAATATGCGTGCCTTTCCCTTTACTGTGGCAAGCCCGTCCGAAAGCCCTGGAAGAACTACAAGCTTTTTATCCCCTCTGCCGAATATCGCACAGTACATTTGGGTGTCGCCGATATTTATACATTCATTTCTATAATCTGCCTTCATTTATATGATCCTTTCTCTTTCTTATATTACAGGCCGTTTTTTAATACACTCAGGTATTCCTTGAGCTTACTGATATATTCTCTTTCAAGCTCATCTATATCGCGCTCTGTTGATACATTCTCTAAAAAAGCTCTGTTGAATCCCTCAAGCACCCACTGCAAAATATCCCCTGCCTTTTCTTTGTCGTTTTTAATGCATGATAGATCTACTTCATTAATAAGCTCATGATATATATCAGTGCTCTTTTTTCCGTATCTGCCGATGATCTTTTTTGTGATATCGGGATCGTCTTCTGAAGCTACCCCTATGATGAATCTTCCCTTGACCGGATTTTTTGCATACCATGATATCTCGGCTGTAGAATACTCGATCACTCTTTCATACAGATCTTTGGAAAGACTGCTTATCTTATCTGACATATCCCTGGCCATTTCAGCCATCACAGTATCTATAAGGAAGAAATACAGATCCTCCTTGTTTTCAAAATATTTGAAAAGACTCCCCTTGCTTATAGCGCATTCCTTAACGATCCTGTTTGTCGAGCTGTTTTCATATCCGTGTACAGCAAAATCTGCGATAGAAGCGCTTATTATCCTGTCCTGTTTTTGCTTATCAAGTTCAAAAAAGAGTTTATTTGGCATATGCTCTCCTGTTTTTT
>CADAPR010000127.1 GCA_902789785.1 uncultured Lachnospiraceae bacterium | reverse complement strand
GCATGTTTTTGAATAAAGGCATATATGGAGGATATGAGCTTATACATGCCAAGATTAAGTATCATTGCAAGAGGTATAAGGCAGGGAAGATAGTATCTGCCCTGGGGCTGGAAATCCCATGTATATGAATAATACAGAGCCAGTATGATCGGAATGAGCATTCCTAAAATGAGCACAGACCATATGATATATCTGTATGATCTTTTCATAGTATCCATGATCTTTGATCGTATCGGTATCAGAAGGGATAAAAGACAGATCACAGTCAGGTATTTAAAGCCCATATATACATAGTGATGCGTCGGTATAGCCATGGGACCGAACATCGCTATAAAGCTCTTCCATACAAGAGTATAATAGTCGGTTTCAAATACCATCTCATACAGGCTGTAGCCCTGTGCCTGATATGTGTTGGCCATGTTTTCAAGCCACAGTATGTTCCCTGTAGCTAAAGCGCATTCTCTTCTTGCGTTCAATGCAAATATATCGCCGCCATAGAGGATGCAGTTTCTGATAAACCACCATCCTGCAAGGATAAGTACCGATAAGGCTACGGGCAGACCCTTTATAAACATCTGCCTGTATGATCTGTTAAGAGCAAAATACAGGATAAATGCGATAAAGGCCATGAGTATATAGCCGTAGCAGTTATAGTATGACAAAAGACACAGACAAATGGATACAGAAAGGGAGATCAGCGATCGCCTGTCAAAGTCATGCTTGTAGCCTCTTATGATTGAATAGATCATGATGATGACAGACATTAATCCCATACCGTCCGTATTTACATAGGTATATATGAAGATGTTCTGGGGCAGCAGTATTACTGAGAGCGAAAACAGATATGCCGCAGATTCATCATCAAATATGAGCTTTGAGAGCTTTATCGTATAAAAAGCGCTGATAAGCCCGATAAGGACATTTACATATCTGGCTATTATGAGCTTTATGTCAAAGGACAGTGAAAGCGGTGACAGGATCCTTAACAAGAAGCCTTCGATCATATATGTGAGGATCGGCTGAAAAGCATATGATGCACCGTAGCCGTCTATAATGATCAGAGGCTCGTCGCCTTTAGGAATCTGACCGTATGTTTCTATATAGGATACAACCTTGTATCGGTTTATTTCATCGGGGCCGTCGCCAAAAGGCTGCAAAAAGACAAATATGCTCATGCTGACAAGCGTTATGATAAGTATGAGGATCACGCTTATCTTTTCCCGATGTATGCGCAAAAAATTCATTTGAGCTCCCTTTATAAAAAACCAAAAAAATGATATATTAAGTATATCACAATTTGAACATGGCAGGCTATATGATGTATACCAAGGAGTACACTAGTTCAGATATAGAAAAGATAAAAAAATACGCGGGTAAGTATTCAAAAAGTACCGGCGTTTATATTTGTTGCCTGTCGGATTCAAGAGAACTTCTCTTTGATTATGAGTGTTCGCATGAGGACAGACAGATCCTGTCAACATATGTGAACGAGGATATGATAAGGGATCTTTATTCAAGGGTCGCTATAGAAAAGCTCGAGGATCAGGTGATAGAGGATACGGCTGCAGGCGATATAAAGGTTGCGGCGACCGCAATACGCGCTGCAAACAGATGCAGATATGTCTTTATAGTCTGCGCGGGAGTATCCGATGATATGCATTCAATAAGCGGACTCAGCAGATGCACTTCTTTTGCGGGCTTCTTAAACGCTGTCGATGTCCTAAGAGAGATAGCCGATGAGTTCATGCGAATGCGCATGTCCGAATATCACTATGAGGAGGAGAACAGACAGTCACGCGAATATGCAAGGGAACTGACCACTTCTTTATCAAAATCCAATGCTCTTACCGATATCTTAAAACTCTTAAACGATGACAAGAATTTCGAGACGATCGCAGCAAGGTTTTTGGCTATCACAGCCGGATATTTAAATACGAGTCATGCCATGGTGGTAAGAACGCTCGACAAGGATTCCATGGACGTCTTATGCCAGTGGAGCGATAATTCTACTCATCCCATATATGACAGAAATCACATACAGAAGAGACTGCCTTTCATCGAAGGGAACAAGCCTGTGATCCTATCGGGAGATCTTCTTACCGGAAAACTCGATATCGAGGAATGGGACATTTTAGGTGTAAAGGCTGTTATAGCCATGCCCGTATACGGCGATGACATGTACTGCGTATATGTCGAGACTGTTTTAACAAGGTCATGGCATATAGACGAGCTGCAGTTTCTGGCGGATGCATCAAGGATACTGCAAAGCAGCATAGAGAGAAAGATACAGAAGAATTCGCTCGCAAGCTCGTATGCATCATTAGAAGAGATACTGGAGCACGTAGGCTGTGCGATCATAGTTTTGGATAATAACAACGGTGTCGTTCATTTTGAGAACAGGATCATGAAGAAGTTGTTTTCAAAGGAAAAGATAAATCCCGAGCTTGACAGGATACTGTGGGACAGACATGAGTCCGGAAAAGAGATAGAGTTCTATGACTATACCACGGGACTCAACTATGAGATACACCATAACGTCATTTCATGGGTAAACGGCAAGAAGGTATGTCTGTTTGCCATATATGATGTCACTGACAAGAAGAATTATCAAAAGAGGATAGAGCAGCAGGCATATACCGACTTCCTTACGGGACTGTTTAACAGATTATGCTGTGAAAGAGACCTTGCAAGAGTCATAGATGAGTCGAAAAAGAGCAATAAGTGCGGTGCGCTTTTATATATGGATCTTGATGATTTTAAGCATATCAACGATGCCCTCGGACATCAGTACGGAGATGTCCTCTTAAAGGATATAAGCCAGGGCATCAGCTCCATAAAGGGATTAGAGGATCACTGCTATCGAATGGGCGGCGATGAATTCGTAATGATAGTTCATCCGAGAGCATATGATGAGCTTGATAGAATCATATCTGATATAAAAGATGTATTTCTGTCTCCATTCATCCTAAAGGACGGAGAATACTACTGCACCATGAGCATGGGAATAGTCGTTTTCCCCGAAGAGGGCGACAAGGTGGGAGAACTCATACAAAAGGCTGATGTTGCCATGTATGAGGCCAAGAAGTCCGGAAAGAACAGAGTTGCCAAGTATGTAACGGGTTCCACATCGGATGCGAACAAGCGTCTTGATATGGAAAAGAACATGAGGGATGCGACCAGCGATTCCATAGAAGAGTTTTTAGTATATTATCAGCCCATAATAGACATACAGAAAGAGGGAAATCCCTGTGTTGGAGCGGAAGCCTTGGTAAGATGGGAGTCAAAGGAGATGGGCTTTATATCTCCGGGAGATTTCATCCCGCTTGCCGAATATCTGGGACTGATAAATCCCATCGGAGAACATGTCCTGTTGGAAGCCTGCAGAACGCTTAAGTTCTGGAATGACAACGGACATCCCGAATACAAGGTAAACGTCAACCTTTCCGTTGTGCAGCTTATGCAGAACGATATAGTCGAGAGCATTGAGAAGGTTGTTAAAAAGACAGGCATCAATCCGCACAATCTGACGCTTGAGGTTACCGAATCGCTCGCGATAAACGATATGAACAGGATGAAGGGCATCATGACATCGATAAGGGAGATGGGCATCAGGATAGCTCTGGATGATTTCGGAACAGGATATTCATCACTTAATCATATAAGAGAGATACCTCTTGATGTCATAAAGGTCGATCAGTCATTTGTCAAGGAGCTTGCACAGGATGACTATTCACAGTCATTTATCAGGATGGTCGCCGAGCTTGCCTCTGCGATAGATGTCGATATATGCGTAGAGGGTATCGAGACTAAACAGCAGTATGAGGTTTTGGAGAACATGAAGGTAAGGCTTGTTCAGGGCTTCTATTTCGACAGACCGATGACACATGATGACTTTATGGCAAAATACATGTAGATCACATAATCTTTACGAGTGTGTTTTGTTGTGATATTATTTTAAAATAATTTATTTTTGGAGATGCAAAAAAGATGAGTACAGAGAGCAGGAATTTTATCGAGCAGATGATAGACAAGGATCTGGCAGAGGGTGTTTATGATACCGTCCACACCAGATTTCCGCCCGAGCCTAACGGCTATCTTCATATAGGACATGCAAAGTCGATCCTTGTTAACTACGGACTGGCTAACGAGTACGGCGGCAAATTCAACATGAGATTCGATGATACGAATCCCACTAAGGAAGATATTGAGTTTGTAGAGTCGATAAAGGAGGACGTACAGTGGCTTGGAGCTGATTACGAAGACAGACTGTTCTTTGCGTCAGATTACTTCCCGCAGATGTATGAGGCTGCCGTAAAGCTCATCAAAAAAGGAAAGGCATACGTTTCTGATCTTACAGCAGATCAGATAAAGGAATACAGGGGTGATTTTGAGCATCCCGGCAAGAAGGATCCCTCATCAGACAGGAGCATCGAGGAGAACCTTGCTCTGTTTGAGGATATGAAGAACGGCAAGTTTAAAGACGGAGAAAAGGTCCTTCGTGCGAGCATAGACATAAACAGCCCCAACATGAACATGAGAGATCCCGTTATCTATCGTGTCGCACATATGACACATCACAACACGGGTGATAAGTGGTGCATATATCCGATGTATGACTTTGCTCATCCCATCGAGGATGCCATTGAAGGCATCACGCATTCAATATGCACGCTTGAGTTTGAGGATCACCGTCCGCTTTACGACTGGGTCGTAAGAGAACTTGAATATAAGAATCCGCCTCGTCAGATCGAGCAGGCAAAGATGTATCTCAAGAACGTAGTAACCGGAAAGAGATATATCAAGAAGCTTGTTATGGAGGGAAAGGTTGACGGCTGGGACGATCCAAGACTCGTATCTATAGCAGCTCTAAGACGCAGAGGCTTCACTCCTGAATCCATCAAGATGTTTGTCGAGATGTGCGGTGTTTCCAAAGCGCATTCAGTGGCTGACTATGCAGCACTCGAGTACTGCATCCGTGAGGATCTAAAGCCCAAGGCTCCCAGATATATGGCGATCCTTGATCCGATAAAGCTTGTTATAGACAATTATCCCGAGGGTCAGACAGAAGAGCTTGATGC
>CADAPR010000126.1 GCA_902789785.1 uncultured Lachnospiraceae bacterium | reverse complement strand
GTAGCATATGCCGCAGCCGCCGGCTCTCTTATTTGCTTCTCTTGCGACACTGTAGATCTTATCTATGTCATAACGGGTTCCGTCTTCCCATATGAGATACTTTGGATTGACCGATCCGTCCTTTGTAAACATTACAGATACCGGTACATATACTTTATATCCTATTCTTTTAGCCATGATGTTTTTCCTTTAGAAAGGAGACCCCCAGGCTGGTCTTGTCTCTTCTCCTACCGGGGGATTACTTTTTAGTGACTTTTATATTCCTACTGCCCAGGAGAACGACCATTCCTTTCAGAATACAAGTCATGAATTATTTGAAACCAAGGATATGAGGTCAACCCTTGTGATATAATCCTAAATCGGCATAAGTCCGTTTTATGTCCCTTTTGAATTTTGCTTTGTTATGTAAACCATTTCATGTTCAAAGTCTACTTCAAAGTCTACTCAAAGTCCCTTTTTGTCAATAAAAAAGGCAAAGCCTTAAAAAACTTTGCCTTTTCCATATTCAAAGAGAGTTAGATTATGTTCAGATCTTAAAGAATTCCAGGTCCTCGTCAAGCTTTTCAGCAACGGTCTTGAGTTCCTGTGCACTGTTTGCAAGGACATGGATATTTGCACTCATCTCCTGCATTGATGCGGAAGTTTCCTGTGTGCTTGCTGCATTTTCTTCAGAGATGCTAGAAAGTGAATTTACTGATTCGAGTATGACAACCTTTGAAGCATCACACTCCTGTGTGAGTGCGGATATGTTGTTTACGCCTTCTATTGTTCCGTTGATGCTGCTTATCAGTGTATTTATCTTTTCAACTGTCTCATTTAATACCGCTGTGACATTCTTGCCGATATTGTTGGCTTCATCTGCCTTTTCACGTGCTTTCCCTGCCTGGCTTAGAAGTTCCTTCATCTCCTGTCTGATCTCATCGGCAGTATTTGATGATTCCTTTGCAAGATTGCCGATCTCTTCGGCAACGACTGCAAAGCCTCTTCCTGCTTCTCCCGCTCTTGCCGCTTCGATAGATGCATTTAATGCCAAGAGGTTTGTCTGATCTGCGATGCTCGTGATACCGTCAACCTTCTGATTAACATTTATGACAGCCTGGTTGGTATCCTCCATGGTAGTTGCTATCTCTGCAACCGAATCCTCCATGACGTTCATGTTGTCAACAAGTTGAGAAAGAGCACTTGCTGAATCCTTTGATACCGTATCGACCTCTGCCGAAGATATGGCAAGAACCGTGGCATTTTCGGCAACCGTATGTATCGCATCAGAGAGCATATCTAGATTGTCTGTCATCTTTTCGATGGATTCGTTCTGATCCATAGCTCCCTTTGCAAGCTCCTGGGCTGCTATAGATACGCCTTCCGTGGTATCCCTTATCTGAGAAGATGTATCGGATAGATCTGTCGAATGATCCCTTATTGTATTAGCTATATTCTTTATATCATTTATAACGTTTGTAAGAACATCAACAAGAGAGTTGGTGTTGTTTATGATCTGACCTATCTCGTCGCCTCTGTCGGTCATGACATCGGTCTTTCTAAACACTCCGACAGACAGATCGTTTATTAGTGTATTTACAGCGATGATGGCAGTCACAAGCTTATTTGCTACGAAAAATACTATTATCAGTGTTATCACCATGATAACGATACCGATAGAAAGAATCGAAAGAATGCTCTTTCTTATAGTCTTGTTCATATCGGCAGTGGGCTTTCCTGCAAAAGCCATTCCTGTAATATTTCCGCTTGCATCCTTTATCGGTGAATATGCTACACAGTATTCCTCGCCTGCAACATCAGTTTTCTCGGATGTATATGTCTCTCCTCTTTTAAGGACTGCTTCGATTACTTCAGGTGCAGCCTTTGTACCTATCGGGCGGGATCCGTCAGCTTTTGTAACTGAAGTCGAAGCTCTTGTATCACCCTCGAATCTTGTAAAGTCAAATCCCGTGACCTTTTTATACTGATCTTCGAGTTCATTGTTTGAAAGATAATTATCTGTTGTGACCAGTTCTGTCCTGTACATCTCGGCAGATGCCATAAGCCCTTCGAGAGCTTCTTTCATCATGCCTGCTCTTAGCTGGATCGCCATGATGACAAAAAGGACTATGCCTATCACAACAACAGGAACCGAAGATACGATCAAGAGCTTTCCCTTTACGGAAAGCGATCTTTTCTTACTATACATTTACCCATCTCCTTCTTCAATCTGCATATATGCAGCCTTCATTGTTTGATGTCTAATTGTTTGACTTCAAACAATTATATTATACATTTTCTGGCATTATAGCGTCAACAACTTAATGACAACGACAATTCTTTTAGCATATAATAGTCATGAAGTTAATGACCCCTTATTAAGAGGATTAAGTATGAAGCTTATATATGATACTCATCTGGCTTTCAGAAAAACCGTCACATACCAGCTGCATAAATACGGCTTAAAACCCGGGAATCAGAGGATACTGTTCTACATCTCAAACCACCCCGGCTGTCTGCAAAGGGATATAGCCGATAACTGCGACGTCGATCCATCCACCCTTTCGACCGTACTGTCAAATATGGAAAGCAAGGGCTATATAGAAAGAAGACGTTTAGAAAATAACAAAAGAGCAAACGCCATCTATATAACCGAAGAAGGGCAGAGACTGTCTGATAAGGCTACAGAGTTTCTTCTTGCCACATCTGATATTGCACTTAAAGGCTTTTCGGATAAAGAGGCGGAAGAGCTAAATTCATACCTGCATCGCATCATCGATAATCTGAAAAACGCATCAAAGGATGCTCAGTGATCAGTTTATATAACTGTTTATACAAAAAACGGGCGTCAGATCATTAAACCGGTCTGGCGCTCTTTTTGTTGTTATGTAAACTTGTAAGTAAAATATCAAGATCTGTTACACTTCGTGTTGTAATATATACTTGCAAGATGAATCATACGTGTTTTTGTATGAATCAGATTTATATATTTTCCCTTTGTGGCCACCCTTTTTGTTGTAAGACGGGGTGGTCGTTCCCTTTTATTGGACAAAAAAAACAAGCAGCCCGCTGCTTGTTTCTTTTCTGGATATTATTTCTTTTTTATCTTTTTAAGGATGATCACTGAGGCTGCTGCAACAGCGATCACTAAAACGACTATGACTATACCTGCTGCTCCTCCCGGTCCGTCAGACGGCACAGGGATCGGAGGCTCGGGTGCTATATCGGCATAGACTCCCGAAGGAAATGCGATAAGAGCAAGTGCAAGTGCTCCCAAAACAGTAACGATCTTTTGCAAGCTTTTTTTCATCAGATTATCCCTCCAGTCTCTAAAAGGATCCCGATCATCCAGGACGTTACATTTAATGCTATCGATAGAAGTATCGGATGATCAAAGCAGTAATCCTTTGTTTTTCCCATTTTTATAAATACATATGCCTCGATGATCACTACAAGCAACTCACCCGGCAGCTGAAGCAAAACTCCGTTAATATCAGGGTATTTGCTTCTTATAAAAGTATAGTAGAGCATCATCAGAGGATTTGTCAACGTATTGACAAGCAGTATGATGACAAGCTCAAGCTTTGCTCTGAATCCCATGATAAGAGCTAATATCTCTTCAACGATCACCGTAAGGATCAAGGCTATGGCAAATGTTTTTATCAGTTCTATCGTATAATTCATTGTTTGTCTGTATATATCCAGTATGCATACAAAAGGATGAGCAGTGATAGAGTGCATCCTGCCACTCCCGTTATATTCGCACTGAATGGAAGCGTTACTTTAAAATATACCGGTATGTATCCTGTAAACAGAGCCAGTGTAAGAAGACCGAAGAAAAATCCGGGCATGTCCTTGAATCTGTTTACCAGCATATAAAGCGTTATCGGCATTGTTGTGTTAAACGTCAAAAGAGCGATAAGGCCAAACAGGGGATGATCTATTAATGCATAGCATATGGAAGAAATGACAAGAGTCACGATTATCACCTTGCCCATATCAAATCTTGCAGCAAGCATGCCGCCGCCTATCTTTCCAAGTACCACGCACAAGACTGCAATGAATGGAAGTGTCAGTCCGATCTTCCAGCTCATTGTTATGCCAAGTCCCATATATGACCTAAGGATCACTACGATAAAGCAGCATATGATGAGCTTTAAGTCGTTTTTGTTAAATGTATCTTCCTTTTCATTATCTATAATGAAGATATCATTGTCTGCTTCCTTTGAATATGTCTTTGAAAGCAGACTGTATACTATGACAGATATGATCAGATAAAATCCAAGACTTAGGGGCGGTGACACGTAGGCAAAGCTTGATCCAAGAAACAGTCCCAGTGCACCCGGAGCTACGAATAGACCTAAGTTTGATCCTTTCTTATCATTCTCATGATCTTCATAAATGGATCCTACTCCGCCTCCTATATGAAACAGTGCATTTCCTATTCCCAGGATGATGACACCCATAAGTTCAAAAATACTCGTTGCGGGCAAAAACATGATGCATATCGCTCCGGTAAGAGTTATTGCAGATCCTGTCAGGGCATAGATAAAGGGCAGTCCCTGCGTCCTGTTTCTTTGCATATATCCGTCCAGTATAGCACCGATCGGCATCTGCAGAACAAATGCACAGAAATTGTATATGAGATACAGCCTAAGAGCATATACCAGATCGGGGCTGGTCCAGGCAAGCGCATATGCGCACATGCCGTCGACTAACATATGTATTATCGAGTAGTAAACAGTCTTTTTCATATATATAACTATATCACATATGTCTGATCACATACAGGATGATGATCATATATTTTTATGACGTTTGTGTCACCTGTAAAAGCCCTGAAATCCGCTGGTTTTGTGTATCTGCGAAATAACCGCATTGCTCTGGCGATTGTCAAAAGTACCATTTTTAGCTCTTTTGACTTATCCGGTCATTTCATGTTTTTGTGTGTTATGTAAACCGCTTATAAGGCAAAAAATATGAGCCCTCCATAGGAAGGCTCTTGTCTTACAGTCCGGGTACACCGAAGAGTACGAATCTTATGAAGTCTACGATGCCGTGAACGATCATCGCGGATGCTATATCTCTCTTTCTCTGAAGTATGGCAAATAA
>CADAPR010000125.1 GCA_902789785.1 uncultured Lachnospiraceae bacterium | reverse complement strand
CTCTCGCTCTCCTTAGTTGTTCGCCAAATTCAACCATATCAAATCTGCTCCTTTCGAATGATTCATCTGCAGATATGATTTTAGTATCACTTACAGCCATTGATTAATCAAGCCTCACAGCCAAAATTCCTGTCACCACTATGGTGCGTACCATATATAAATGATTCTATAAATTGAAAAAATAGAATCATTTTAGAATCAATGAATAAATTTTTCACTTGAAACGCATAAAAAAGGCTCCCAGGAAAAATCCCGGAAGCCTTGATTTTACTGTATTTGAGTAGGATTACTCGATGATTGTAGCAACACGGCCAGAACCTACTGTACGTCCACCCTCACGGATAGCGAATGTAAGACCCTGATCCATAGCGATAGGATGGATGAGCTCGATTGTCATCTCAATCAGGAAGGTTGCAGACACCAGTTACGTCTGTTGTTCTGAAGTAGAACTGAGGACGGTAGTTGTTGAAGAAAGGTGTATGACGACCACCTTCATCCTTTGTAAGAACGTAAACCTGAGCAGTAAACTTTGTATGACATGTTACTGTGCCGGGCTTAGCAAGGATCTGTCCACGCTCGATATCTGTTCTGTTGATACCACGGAGAAGAACACCGATGTTATCACCAGCCTGAGCCTCATCAAGAAGCTTTCTGAACATCTCGATACCTGTAACAACTGACTTCTGAGTCTCTTCCTTGATACCAACGATCTCAACATCCTCTGAAAGGTGAAGTGTACCACGCTCAACTCTACCTGTAGCAACAGTACCACGACCTGTGATAGAGAATACATCCTCGATAGGCATAAGGAAAGGCTTATCTGTCTCACGGATAGGATCAGGAATGTAGTTGTCAACAGCATCCATGAGTTCCATGATCTTATCGCCCCACTCACCGTTGGGATCTTCAAGCGCCTTAAGAGCTGAACCCTGGATGATAGGTGTATCATCGCCCGGGAACTCGTACTCGTTAAGGAGTTCTCTAACTTCCATTTCAACGAGCTCAAGAATTTCAGGATCGTCTACCATATCACACTTATTCATAAATACTACGATGTAAGGAACACCTACCTGACGAGAAAGGAGGATGTGCTCCTTTGTCTGAGCCATAACACCGTCTGTAGCAGCAACAACGAGGATAGCACCATCCATCTGAGCTGCACCAGTGATCATGTTCTTAACATAGTCAGCATGTCCGGGGCAGTCTACGTGAGCGTAGTGTCTCTTCTCTGTCTGATACTCAACGTGAGCTGTAGAGATTGTGATACCTCTTTCTCTCTCTTCCGGAGCCTTATCGATGTTCTCGAAATCAACCTTTTCATTACCTGCTACTCTCTCAGCAAGAACCTTTGTGATAGCTGCTGTAAGAGTTGTTTTACCATGGTCAACGTGTCCGATGGTACCAATGTTACAATGTGACTTGTTACCTCTTTCGAATTTAGCCTTTGCCATTTTTTTAATTCCTCCGTAAATATTGTCAATTTGATTTTTTACCCGAACTATTAATGATTATATATAATATAGGGTATTTTTTCAAGTATTATTATTTTTCTGTCTTTGCTGCAAGAACCTTGTCCTGTACATTCTTCGGTACGGGCTCATACTTCTCGAAGAACATTGAGTAGTTACCGCGTCCCTGTGTAGAAGAACGAAGCTCTGTTGAGTAACCGAACATCTCTGCAAGCGGAACGAGTGCTCTTACGATCTTGCCGCCGCCGATGTCGTCCATGTTCTGTATCTGTCCACGCTTTGCGTTAAGTGAACCGATTACATCACCCATGTACTCTTCAGGCATTGTAACCTCAACCTTCATGATGGGCTCAAGAAGTACCGGGCTTGCCTTTGACATTGCATCCTTGAATGCCATGCTACCTGCGATGTGGAATGCCATTTCTGAAGAATCGACTTCATGGTATGAACCGTCGTATACAGTAGCGTGTATGCCAAGAACCGGGAATCCGCCAAGGATACCAGCACGAGCTGCTTCCTGGATACCTTCACCGACTGCAGGGATGTATTCCTTGGGAATAGCACCGCCGACAACGGTTGATTCAAATAAAAGTGTAGGCGGATCATTGATAAGGATGTTTGCTTTTGCATTCTCATCGATCTCAAACTTATCACAGTTAGCCTCAAGGGGCTCGAATTTAACTTTACAGTGTCCGTACTGACCACGACCACCTGACTGCTTTGAGTACTTGCTGTCGATCTCGACTGCCTTTGTAAATGCTTCCTTGTATGCAACCTGAGGAGCACCTACGTTAGCCTCAACCTTGAATTCTCTAAGAAGTCTGTCAACGATGATCTCAAGATGAAGCTCACCCATACCTGCGATGATAGTCTGACCTGTCTCCTGGTCTGTATGAGCTCTGAATGTGGGATCTTCTTCAGCAAGCTTTGCAAGAGCTTCGCCAAGCTTGCCCTGTCCTGCCTTTGTCTTGGGCTCGATAGCAAGCTCGATAACGGGCTCGGGGAACTCCATAGACTCAAGTATTACGGGATGCTGTTCATCACAGATCGTATCACCTGTACCTGTTATCTTGAATCCGACAGCTGCAGCGATATCGCCTGAATAAACCTTGTCAAGCTCCTGTCTGTGGTTGGCATGCATCTGAAGTATACGTCCTACACGCTCCTTCTTGTCCTTTGTAGCATTAAGTACATATGAACCTGAATTGAGCGTACCAGAGTAAACTCTGAAGAATGCAAGCTTTCCTACGAAAGGATCTGCCATGATCTTGAATGCCAGAGCTGCGAAAGGCTCTTCATCTGAAGACTTTCTCTCTACTTCGTTACCCTCAAGGTCAACGCCCTTGATATTGGGTATGTCTGTAGGAGCGGGCATGTACTCAAGTACTGCATCAAGAAGCTTCTGAACACCCTTGTTCCTGTATGCGCTACCGCAGCAAACGGGTATTGCACGACATTCGCAGGTTGCTTTTCTTAAAGCCTTCTTAAGATCTTCAACCGAAGGCTCTTCACCCTCGAGATACATCATCATAAGATCATCATCAAGTTCGCAGATCTTTTCAATAAGCTCTGTACGATATAATTCTGCCTCATCCTTCATATCATCGGGAATCTCGCAGATAGTGATATCATCTCCCTTGTCATCGTTAAAGATGTAAGCTTCCATCTCAAACAGATCGATGATACCCTTGAATTCGTCTTCCTTGCCGATAGGCAGCTGAAGACAGATTGCGTTTTTACCAAGTCTTGTACGGATCTGCTCTACAGCTCCGTAGAAGTTTGCGCCAAGAATGTCCATCTTGTTGATGAATGCCATTCTCGGAACGTTGTATGTATCAGCCTGACGCCATACATTTTCTGACTGCGGCTCAACACCGCCCTTTGCACAGAATACACCGACTGCGCCGTCAAGTACTCTGAGTGAACGCTCAACTTCTACAGTGAAGTCTACGTGTCCGGGAGTATCAATGATGTTGATACGATGCTCAAGAGCGCCGGGCTTAGCCTTTGCGTGGTCCTGTAATGTCCAGTGGCATGTTGTAGCGGCTGATGTGATAGTGATACCTCTTTCCTGCTCCTGTTCCATCCAGTCCATGGTAGCAGTACCTTCGTGAGTATCACCAATCTTGTAGTTAACACCGGTATAGTACAAGATACGTTCTGTAAGAGTTGTCTTACCCGCATCGATGTGAGCCATAATACCGATATTTCTGGTTCTCTCTAATGGATATTCTCTTCCAGCCAAGGTATTTTCCTCCTATAACCTGCACACTAGAAACGATAATGAGCAAAAGCCTTGTTTGCTTCTGCCATCTTGTGCATATCTTCTTTTCTCTTTACAGCTGAACCTGTGTTGTTAGCTGCATCGAGGATCTCATTGGCAAGTCTCTCTTCCATGGTCTTCTCTCCACGCTTGCGTGAAAACATTGTCAACCAGCGAAGTCCGAGAGCCTGACGTCTGTCGGGTCTTACCTCGATCGGTACCTGATATGTGGCACCACCGATACGTCTTGCCTTAACTTCAAGAACAGGCATGATGTTGTTCATAGCCTCTTCGAATACTTCAAGAGCGGGCTTTCCAGCCTTCTCTTCTACTCTGGCAAATGCGCCATATACGATCTTCTGAGCTACGCCTCTCTTACCATCTAACATGATGTTGTTGATAAGCTTAGTAACTACCTTGTTGTCGTATAAGGGATCTGCTAAAACATCTCTTTTCTGAATATGTCCTTTACGTGGCACGATTCTTCCCTCCTTAATCATTAAAATTAATTCATCGGTACTCACATGTCTGACCCTTCTATATAAGAAGGTTCACCAACTTATGTCCGTGTCGTATCTTACGGTAAAAGCAAAATGCAACACTTAATTAGTTCTTTATTGTGGTACTTAACAAACAATTCGGTAATTACTTACCAGCCTTGGGTCTCTTTGCGCCGTACTTTGAACGAGCCTGCTTACGATTTGCAACGCCGGCTGTATCAAGTGTTCCGCGGATGATGTGGTAACGTGTACCGGGAAGGTCTTTTACTCTTCCGCCACGGATAAGTACAACACTGTGCTCCTGAAGATTGTGACCTTCGCCGGGGATGTAGCTTGTAACTTCCATACCGTTTGAAAGACGAACTCTGGCAATCTTTCTTAAAGCTGAGTTAGGCTTCTTGGGCGTAGCTGTCTTAACTGCAGTACAAACGCCTCTCTTCTGGGGAGAGTTAGACTCAACCGCCTTCTTGTGCAGAGAGTTGTAAGTTCTGAGCAAAGCAGGTGCTGTAGACTTCTTAGCCTGTGCTTTACGTCCTTTTCTTACTAACTGGTTAAATGTTGGCATTCTGATTTCACCTCCTGTTTTCAAATTTTTGTACAATGTGCGCACTAAAATAAACGCTAAAAAGCGCACACTCAGTTAGTATATAACCAAGTGCACGCTTTTGTCAATGCAATATTGGCAAATTATGGGTAGGTAACGTTCATTTTGCCGCTTGTGTCAAATGTGACCGTACTTAGCAGCACATTTCTCATGATGTTCTTGTAGACATTGTCCTCCATGCGTCTGTATGATTCGAGGGCATCGTTCTGATATTCGAATACGGGATTTCGCTGTGCGGTGCTCCTTCCGGTCACGGCATTTTGAAGCTGGCCCAGATAATCGACTTCCTCGACCCATTCATTATCTATGGAAGTAAGAGTCGATCTTCTTATGAATTCGTTAAATCTCTCTTCACTTTCAAACATCTGCTTTTTATTCTCGAGATTGATCTTTACCTTGTCTATCAGATATTCATATATCATCTTTTCATGCTTGAACATGCTTTCCTTCGCATCATCGTCGAGCTGATATGAGATGTTATCGAGTATATATCTGTTTATCTCTCTTCTGTCGGGCTTTTTATTCTCCTTAAGATACTTCTTTATAACTTCCCTTGCTATGCTTAAGAACATATCCTCGTTGACATGAGCTCCGTCTAAAAGATTGTTTCTCAGCCTCTGCTTTTTAAGTATCTTGTCATAATCGGCATATCTTCTCCTGGTTGTCTCGGCATTTTCCTCGGTAAGCTTCTGAGCTCCGTCGATCATGTTCTTTAAAGCTCTCTTTCCTATCCTCTTTTTACCGGTGATGAACTTTTCAAGCTCATCATCGGGCAGCGCGTTTATAACGACCTCGTCCTCCAAAGATACAAAGAATCTCGAAAAGCCGGGATCGCCCTGACGTCCCGCTCTTCCTCTTGCCTGACGCTCCAGTCTGACATTGGCCATTCTTCCTATCCCTATTACATGAAGACCGCCGAGAGCCTTTACTCCGGGTCCGAGCTTGATGTCAGTTCCTCTTCCTGCCATTGATGTAGCGACAGTGACAGCTCCCTTTATGCCGGCTTCCTTTATTATGGCAGCCTCCCAGAATGCATTGTTTGCGTTTAGCACGTTGTGAGGGACCTTTGCCTTTATCAGTCTGTCGGATACATACTCGGTCTCTTTCATGGTACCGACAACTATGAGCACGGGCTGGCCTGTGTCATGTGCGGTGAGAGCCTCATTGATCGCATCCGCAAACTGCTCTTCCTTGTTCGTGTAGTATTCGTCGTGCATATCCTTTCTTATTACAGGATTGTTTGTAGGTATCACGACAGTATCAAGCCCGTATATGGATCTTATCTCATCTTTAGTATCGGATATGGTCCCGCTCATTCCCGCAAGCTTGTCAAAGATGCTGAAAAGATTCGGATAGGTCACCGATGCAACCGATCTTGTCTCCTGGCTCGGATTTATGCCTTCCTTTACTTCTATCGCCTGATGTATTCCGCCTTTGAGCTTTACGCCCGGCATCATCCTTCCCGAACCNGCTCTGTTTATCTCAAACCATTTCTCATCATACAGGCTTCCTATCCTGAAGAACTTCTCTGCTCTCTCTATCCCTTTTTCAGTGAGCCAGACCTTGTTCTCTTCCTTTATATAGTCTTCCTCTTCCTTTAGAGTCCTTACAAAGAAATCGGCGCTCTTATACATATTTGACTGGACACGGGGAGAACCGGCTATTATGAGCGGCATCTGGGCCGCATCCAAAAGCACGGCATCGGCCTCGTCAACGATGACATAGTTGTATCTGTTCATGAATCTGTCTTCAACGCTCTTAACGAGGTTGTTGAAAAGATAGTCAAATCCCAGGCTTGAATTTGTCGTATATACTATGTCGCAGTCATATATCTTTTTCTTCTGCGCATTTGTCAGTTTTTCATCTTCATGCTCAGTTACCGCACATGCTACACTGAGACCCATGAAGCGATATACCGCCCCCATCTCTTCACAGTCACGAAGAGCAAGATAGGAATTGGTAGTAACTAGGATCGCTCCCTTTCCCTGGATGGAATTAAGATATAGGGGCATGGTAGCAGTAAGAGTCTTTCCTTCGCCCGTATTCATCTCGCAGAGCATGCCAAGGTGAAGGCCTATGCCTCCCATAACCTGTACATCATAAGGAAACAGACCGAGCACTCTCCTGTCGGCTTCACGCATGGCGGCAAACGCCTCGGGTAGGAGCGCATCGAGCTTTTCTCCGTTATTTAGCCTTTCTCTGAACTCAGGAGTCAGATCCTTAAGCTCATCGTCAGAAAGAGCCTTCATCTTATCGGCTAACATATTCACTTTTTTAAGCAGATAGTTAATTTTCCTTATATTCGCTCTCTGACTCATGAATGACTTCCCTTATAACCGCACTGTGAAATCTCACATATCTCGATCCGCCCGCAATGAGCTGCAAGCAGTAGCTGTATGTTGCCATCGGGCATTTAAAGATGCTTGTCTCTTCTCTGAATATCATCTGACTTATCTCTTCCTGGTATCTGTCAAAAAAGATCATCCTGACAAGCACGCCCTCATCTATGTCAGTCTCCATATTTACACTCAGCTCATACTCGCCTTCTCCGTCTATTATAGGGAGGGTGGGTTCTATCCTCTGCATCTGGTAATTAGTCTTTGAATACCAGGATTTGATGACAGATCCCGCAGGCATGAGATTGTTCTTAAGCTCGACATCATCATTCGAATGAAAGATGACCTCAGAGCCGTATATGTATGCATCGCTCATATAGTCGGACCAGTAAACGGTCCATTTTTCGCCGTAAGTAATATCACTCATACAACTGTTCTCGTAAATTCGTCTCTTATTATCTGTTTGTATCTTTCCGCAAACCAGTAAACTATTCCCGAAGTATTGTCCTTGTGTCTTCCGTGAAGGCCTCTGCTGTATACCTTTGCTCCTGCAGAATTCAGATGTTCTATCAGCCTGTCGTG
>CADAPR010000124.1 GCA_902789785.1 uncultured Lachnospiraceae bacterium | reverse complement strand
ACAGAAGCCGCCGTCTCGTCACATGACGACTCTATGGCAAGTATTAAAACATCACTCATCACTCGATTCCACCGGCTGCCATCCGTATATCTTCCAATGACCGTCGTTATCCTTTCTCAACAGGAAGACTTCCTGTAACAGCTGAGCCTTTCCGCCCGCACGGATGCTGAATGTTCCGTAGAGCTTTGCAAAATCATAACCGTCCACGGTATCATACACCACGTCCGTACTCGCGCTCGTATAATAATTTGTTATAGCATAATCATTATCTCTGAATGTAGCTATCTCGCTCTTTAGATCCTTTATATATTCATCCTGGGATTTATTTGCGATAAATTCATCATCATATAATTCCCTGATCTTTATCGCCACCTTCTCGATCTCATCATCGCTTAGCTTCTCGTTATGAAGCACTTTTGATATATAAAGGAATTCCTTTACAACTTCCTTTGGTGTGGGAGGATAATTGATCTTGTAGTTGGCGAGCATTATCTCCTGGGCTGATGATATCTTTATATCCTCTTCGCTCTTATCCGGATTTGTCTTGTTGGAAAGATAATAGTAATAGGAAACAACAAGAAAAACAAGCACTATCAGTATTATGGTGCCTTTGGTGCCTTTGAATCTGTTTTTCATGCCATCCCTCCTTTCCTATTTCTTTCTGATCACTAATCCTCGAATCTGAGATCTATGCTCCTTCCGTCCTTTGCGACTACAGAAGCTTCAAATATCTTCTTTACCTCATCCGCATACAGTGCGGGCTTCATAAGAGACGGGCTGTAATGGGTAAGCCACAGCTCTTTTACATTTGCATCCCTTGCAATGGCCGCCGCCTCATAAAATGTCATATGCTTATGCTCTTTTGCCTTGTCAAGCTTGTCCGGTTCGCCGTACATGCCTTCGCATATGAAAAGATCGGCATCCTTTGCATTGTTAACTATATTCTCGCACGGTCTTGTATCCGTACAGTATGTTACCTTAAGTCCTTTTCTTGCAGGTCCGAGTATCATATCCTGAGTGAGCACTCTTCCGTCAGCCTCGATCGTCTCTCCTTTTTGGAGTCTGCTCCAGTACTTCATCTCGATATTGTTGCTCTTTGCCTTTTCAGGATCAAACTATCAAACTTGCCGGCTCTGTCGACTTCTATCGTATATCCGTAGCAGACTACGTTGTGATTTACCCTGAATGCATTTATCCTGTAGCCGTCCATCTCAAAAGTCTGATTCTTTGAACCGATCTCAAGATACCTGATCTCAAAGGGAAGCTCTCTTGCTATCACGCGAAGTGATTCGACAATCTGCACTATCCCCTTTGGTCCTATTATCGTAAGAGGATCAGTCCTGTCCGAATTGCCCATCGCAAGAAGCATTCCGGGAAATCTGTGTTCCCTCGCCGCAGTCTATAAGTATGCTCGAACCGTTATATCTTGCCATCATGGACGTGAGCCATCTGTATGGCAGCGGCATCATGCCGCCCGTCCCCAGCAAACAAATCTCCAACATTAATCTGTTACCTTTTCCAAAAGATCACCGCATCTTCTTTGGGTGATGTATAAAATCCGGGTCTTATGCCCTCGTTTACAAATCCAAGTTTTTCATAAAGAGATATCGCAGCTGTGTTTGATCTGCGTACCTCAAGAGTAAAGGAAAGAACCGCCATCTCCTTTGAGGCTTCTTCCATGACCCTTGTTAAGAGCAGTTTTGCTATGCCTCTTTTTCTGTATGAAGGATCGACTGCAACATTGCATATGTCACCTTCTCCAGCCGCTGTTATCACTCCGCAGTTAGCTACTATATATCCGTTATCCTCGGCCACCATATAAAGCGCGGCAGGATTATCTATCATATCTTCAAACGAATCTCTGCTCCAGGGTGTTGAAAAGCATTCCTTTTCAATTTGACTGACACGGTCAAGGTCTTCCTTTTTCATCTTTCTGACCGTTATGGCGCTGACACTCATGCTTTATCCTTTTCATTTCTCTCTCGTTCTGCCTGTGAGAGTCTCAAATAGACAGGAGCGTGTTCGTCTGCTGTCTGGCTTATCCCCTTTTTAAGATATATCTCTCCAAGAGCAGCTATGACAGAACCTCTCTGTCTGTTTGCAAATGCAGGCGCATATACAAAACTGACCCTGCACGTCTTTTCAATGACATCCTTAAACACCGGAACGCCGTCTCCCAAGAAAACGACACTTCTGTCAATAGAATTGATCTTATCTATTATCTCTTCGATCGGCACTGCACACTGATCCTGTATCGTTTCCATCACACAGTGATCACCGCTTTCATAGAATTCATACAGGCCTGTATATACCTGATTTCGTCTTGCATCCATTAAAGGACATATGATGCGGTCGCTCCCCCACATATTGAAGGCAAGCCCTTCTACTGTAGGAACAGGTATTATAGGTTTGTTCCATGCTCCTGCCAGTCCCTTTACGCATGCAGAACCGATCCTCAGACCCGTAAATGATCCCGGTCCCGCCGCTACGGCTATCGCATCAACATCGCTCATATCCTCATTAAGCATCGATGCTATCTCATTGAGCATCGGAAGCAGAGTCTGCGAGTGTGTCTTCTTGTTGTTGACCGTATATTCTGCTTTTGTTATGCCGTCCTCGATGAGAGCAACGCTTGCCACCATCCCGGACGAATCTATGCCGAGTATCTTCAATTATCCCACTTCCGTAATCTTTATATTTCTGTAATCAAACCCCTTATCAAGGTCTTTTGTTATCTCTATCCTTGTATACCTGTCAGGCAGTATATCGTTTATAAGATCGGCCCACTCTATGAGGCTGACTCCGTCACCGTATACGTATTCCTCATACCCGATCTCTTCCATCTCGCTCTCATCGCCTATCCTGTATACATCGAAATGGTAAAACGGCAGCCTACCATCATCATAGACCTGCACGATGGTAAATGTCGGCGAACAGATATAGTCCTTTATGCCAAGTCCGGCAGCAAATCCCTGGGTAAACACTGTCTTTCCAACACCGAGATCTCCTATGAGAGTACATACCTGACCGGGATACGCCTTCTTGCCCATTTCAAAGCCAAGATCATAGGTTTCCTTTTCACTATTAGATTCTACTGTCTTAAAATCCTGCATCACTGCTTTATCTTTACCTTGTCCGGAGACATATGCGTGCTTATCATCTCTATAAGCGCATATCTGTCCTCCTTAAGATCCTTCTTTGGAAATATCCAGGCATTCATCTTTCCCGTTGCCAGGATGATGCTCTGGTTTGTAGAATATGCCCTATACATATCCTTCCATTCAACCTTCATCTCATCATTTCCGTCAGATACCGTCACGCCCTCATCATCCATTGTATAATGCATGGCTTTTTTGAATGCCGGATTTAAAAGCATCTGCTTCTTTGCTCTCGTATAGAGAGTAACAGGCATATAAAGCAAGATGATAAGGCCTGCAGCAAGCATAGGAAGGTAATCCGTATTCATAAAAAAACCTATGATGAGCAAAATACCTACCATGGTCCCGAGCAGCCCCGAAGCACTTGTATATGCGTGATGCATATTGTAATCATAGAGAGCTGACGTAGTCATCCTGACATCAAATTCACACTTCATAAGTCACTCCAAATCATAATTTACACGATTATATATTATATCACAAAATCATATATTCACTCAAGATAAGAAAAAACCACCGTCCCCTATAAGACGGTGGTCGTATTATCCCTATTCGTATCTTAGCGCTTCTATCGGATCCATCTTTGCGGCTTTGTTTGCCGGATAGAATCCAAAGAATATTCCTATTGCGGTAGAGAAGCTGAGTGATATCACGATCGCTCTGAGTGAAGGCACCGGAGATGTCTTCATGAGCGCGGCCGCTATCGCTCCCAGTCCGCTTCCCACAAAGATTCCTATCAGCCCTCCTATAAGACAGATAACAACGGCTTCTATGATAAACTGGATCCTTATCGAACTGTTAGGCGCTCCGAGCGCTTTTCTTGTTCCTATCTCTCTTGTTCTTTCGGTAATGGATACGAGCATGATATTCATGACGCCAATGCCTCCGACAAGAAGAGCGATCCCGGCTATTACTGATATTCCTATCGTAACTGTATTGATCAGTGACGTTGCTTCATCGATTATGGAAGACATATTGTAGCAGGCTACATGGATCCTCTCGTTGTTTGCATAGTAGTGCTTCTCGAAGAAATCTTCCATGTCCTTTGTAAGCTGTTCCTGATCGACTCCCTGTTTTGCCATGACTGTGAAATTGAATATGTAATCTTCATGAATTATATTCTGTGCAGCCTGATAGGGAATGTAGAGATTTGTTCTGACATTGTCACCGGATGACATACCCATTCCTGCAAATGCATCCTTATATTCATAAACACCGACTATGGTAAACTTATAAGTCTTTCCGTCTATCTCAACGGTAACACTCTCTCCCAGAGCATCCTTTGCCTTGCCGCCGTACATTATATCCACATACTTTGAGGATACGATAGCGACCTTTGCTGCTGTATCAGTCTCACCGATAGTAAAGAAGCGCCCGTCAATAAGTTTGACATCATCTATCAAAAATGTCCCCAGCGTGACACCCACAAGCGTCAACTTGGCAGTATCCTTGTCTCTCTTGACCTCTGTTGCGCCGACTTCACTTGTTATAGATATAGCCTTTAATCTGTCATTAAAATGCTGTGCAAAATCTGTCAGCATATCTCTGTTCATCAGATCGCTGTAGTCATAGTAGTAATCGCCGTCATAGTCTTCTCTGAAATCAAGATACATCTGGATGTTATTGGCTCCAAAACCTTCCATAGTATCGGACAGCTTAGCCGAGATCGAATCGCCCGCCGACATGATGGCTATGACCGAAGATACACCGATTATGATACCTAACATAGTTAACAGCGAACGCATCTTGTTCGCTTTTAAGCTAAAGAGTGCCAGTCTGAAGTTTTCATACAGCATCATCATATGCGTGGCCCTCCCTTTCTCCCACTATCTCTCCGTCCTTGAGCGTAATGAGTCTTTCCGTCTCGTCAGCCAGTTCAGGCGAGTGGGTGATAAGAACTATTGTCTTACCCTGTTCCTTATGCAGTTTGTGGAATATATCCATGACCATTCGTCCGGTCTCGGAATCCAGAGCACCTGTAGGCTCATCGGCAAGAATGATAGCAGGATCATTTGCCATAGCTCTGGCTATCGCGACTCTCTGCTTCTGTCCTCCCGAAAGTTCTTCGGGCAGATGCTTCATACGATCTCCCATGCCTACCAGTTCCATAAGCTCTTCGGCTCGTTTTGTTCTCTCTTTTCTTCCAACACCCGCATAGAGCATCGGCATCTCAACATTTCTTAAAGCATTGGTCTTTGCGATAAGATTGTATGTCTGGAATACAAATCCGATCTTTTTATTTCTAATACCTGAAAGTTCACTGTCTTTTGCACTTATGACATCGACATCATCCAAGATATATCCGCCGCTGGTAGGCCTGTCGAGAGCCCCTATGATATTCATAAGTGTTGATTTGCCGGAGCCGGAAGCACCGACTACAGCAACAAATTCTCCCTCATACACCGTGAGGTTTATACCCTTGAGCACCTTTAGCTCATTGGGTGTTCCTATGAAAAAGTTCTTTCTTATATCCGTCAGGCGTATGATGGGTTTTCTTGATTCATTTTCCATCAGAAACCTCCCATAGCACCTGCTTCATCCATATATTGACTTATATCAGAAAATGCTCCGTTATTTGGAACTACGATCCTCATGCCTGCCTCTAAGCCTTCACCGGAGATCTCGGTATAGTAATCACCCTCAAGTCCCTTTGTTATATAGACATTGTGGCTCTCGTAATTCTTTTCTCCTGACTGAAGCTTTTCGGTATCTTCCTTTGATATGCTCTCAGGATCTGTAAGCATCTTTGATGTATCGATAGGCTCGCCTTTATCAAGTATCTCTACAAAGAAGTTACCGTCCTCATCTTCCTGGATTGCTTCCGTAGGAACAGCGAGCACGCCTTCGCTCTTTTCACAGATGATCTCGATCTTTGCGGTCATATCGAGTTTAAGATCCTCGCACGGAGTGAGTACATTTACTCTTACCTCATACTTGACTCCTGAGCTGTTACCCTGCAAATTCGTCGAAGCTGTTGCATGAGGTGCTATAGATTTAACGGTTCCCTTAAGTTCAAGAGTACCTGTTCCGTTTGTCTTTATAACAACTTCCTGACCTTCTTTTATCTTTGAGATATCATATTCATCGATCTGAGCTGACACTTCATATGCCGATGTGTTCTCGACAGTAACCATAGCTCCGCCTGCATACAGATCGCCTGCTGTAACATCAACCTTTGTTACTATTCCTCCGATGGTTGAAGAAACCACGCATCCCTCGATCTTCTCTTCAAGACTCTCGATATTTCTTGAGTCTGAAAGAGTTGCAGTACTTGCACTCAGTTTGCTGTTCTTTACGCTGTCCACTCTTGAAGCTACAGCGCTGTCATTGTTTCTCTTTGAATCATCAGCATTTCTTACTGTCTGATTAAATGCATCATAAAG
>CADAPR010000123.1:3866-11110 GCA_902789785.1 uncultured Lachnospiraceae bacterium | reverse complement strand
AGAGCCTTTACTATCCTGTTAAGCTCAATGATGTTTTTAGGTGCTCTTACAAACATCACTTCATATAATCCGTCATCGAGTGACATATCATGAGATGCTCTGTTCTTCATGCCCCCAACAGATAATGAATTTGTAACAAGCCCCAGCAAAAAATCACCTTCATAAAACTTGTCATCTATAGTCAGCTTAAGCTTATAAGTAGTAAGCTCGGATACTACCTTGATACCTTCAAGGATGTATGCAGAATATCCCATGACATTCTTTATCTCCTGGGGAGTTGTATAAACAACTTTTGTGAAAATGCCAAAGGCAGCAACATAAAGGAAATTGCTGTCATTGAATCTTCCCATATCAACAGCCTGTTCTTTTCCTTTTATCGATGTATAAATTGCTGTCATTGAATCTTCCCATATCAACAGCCTGTTCTTTTCCTTTTATCGATGTATCAAGCGCTTCCATCAGATTCCCCGGCAGTCCAAGCGTATTGGCATAGTCATTTGTTGAACCCGCGGGAATATACGCTATTGGGAAATCAAGATTAAGTTCATCTGTATAACCTATAAAGTTATTGAGCGTACCGTCACCGCCGCTTACAACGACTCTGTCATAACCGTCAAAGTCATCAGGCTTAAGTTCGTTCATCTTAAGAACAGGACACATGGTGACTAAACACTCATTGCTGTTGTAGTACTGGACGATCTCGAACATCTTCTTTCTTACAACGCCTGTTCCCGAAACAGGATTATATATAAACAAAACCCTTTTCAAGTCTTGCTGCCTCCTTTTTTGTCTCTGCTAAAGTCTTCAACTTTCTGTCTAATCTCATCAAGCGAATCCTTGAACCTGTCTGAATACAGAATATTGTTCCTTATCATGTTTCTGTATAAAGCACCGCGTCTTTGTGCACTCTCCCTGATCCTTGTCCTCATCAGTTCGTTTCTGACTCTATACTCAGAAATCTGTGATAAAAACTCCTGCCTTTTCGTTTCCAGCTCATCTCTGATGTACATGTCAGCAAGTTTTTCTTTGGCAAATTCGAGTTTTTTCTCCATCTCATCCATTCTTTCCTCAAGACGGATCTTAGCCTGTTCCTTCTTTTCTTCCACTTTTTCAGTTATGGCTTCAACGGCCTGATTCTTCGCATCATCCGCAAATGCAATCATTACATCCATGCGTTTTTCCATTCGTTCCATCTCATCCCTGAAACGTTCCATCGCAATGATGACATCACGCAGATCAAGAGCAGTCTTAAATGATAAACTGAAATCCGCTACAAAATAGACCAAAAGGATAAGGACAATGACATGAAGCCATTCAGGCGATATCATCATCACTTTTCTCTCTATCGGGATTTTTCCCACATAATTCATCAGAAGAGTAAAAAATCCCCATAGGATAGAAGCTGCTAGGCATACATGTCCCTTTATATTTAGAAATCTCCCGGTGTAATCCCAATATCTGACCCTGAATATCCTAAGCATCATGTCACCGGTAATAAATTCCATAACGGTTGCACATATCATGCCTGTAAAATACATTGCGATCGGATGAGCCATCAAAGGTGCACCGACAGCCATCATCAAAACGCATCCGCATCCGTAGATCGGTATGAAAGGTCCTCTCATAAAACCTCTGTTTGTAAGCTTCTTAGTTCTTATACTTACAAACGAACTCTCCCATATCCATCCAAAGAAGCAGTATATGAAAAAGAAAAATATCCATTGATCAGTTGTGTAAATCATAGTCATGCACTGAAATCTATTACAGGTTTTTCAGGTTCTTTCGTTACAGCAACTTCTGTAGCATAAAGCACAGGACCTGCTCCTTCATAGTCAGCAAAATACTCGTTCTTTATCTTTGCCGTAACTTTTACCCAGCTTTTTTCGTTTAGGTTTTCACAGCCAGCGAAATGAGTTGCAAAGCCTAAAAATGCCATATCATCAGCACAGCACGTCATAGCCATACGTCCAGGCACGAAATAATCCTTTGGAAAGTTCTTAGGCTTTAACACCTGTCCAACATATGATATGGTCTTGCCCTCGTATCTTGCCGGATTATCCATCATATCTATATACCATATGCCGTATCCCAGATTATCAAGTTCTATGACATCTGCATTCAGATCAAACGGAAGATCTTCATCCAGTGTCATGTTTATCTCCCCATCCTTGCCTTCAAAAATAATATCAGCCTGCGGATTTACCGCCTTGACATTTCTTTTAAAGTTAGCAAGATCATTTACACCGTCACATCTGTTAAATATGATCATCTCGCTTCCTCTGACCATATCAGCAACCATGGAACGCATATTTGTATAATACATCGGGAAAGTGCTTGCATCTATCAACGTTATCTGCTGTTCAACGACCCAGTTTTCTGGAAGTTTGATATCCTTATGCTTCCACATTCCGTTATACTCGATTATAACTCTGGATACCTTATCCTTATTTACCAGATAATTAAGAGCATCTACAGTGAAATCCTCTTCGTCTTCAATAACCTCAAGGATCGTGTTGGTCCTCTTTAGTGTTTTAGGATCATATTCCTGCTCGCCTTCCTCACATAAAACAAGAAGTGTCCTTTCACCTGTCCTGAAATAATCCTGACTTATGGTAAATGATATGAAATCAGTCTTCCCGCTCTCTAAAAATCCGTTTATCATGTATACGGGAATCTTAGTATTTGTCTTGCCAAACATTTTTATACTCCAAACAGTTCTTCTATCTCATGTTCATTAAGATCTGAACCTATAACACACAACTTACCTGTAACATCAGCCTTGCCGGTACGGATATTCTTTTCACCGGGTACATAATCAAAATAGATCCATGTTCCATCATTTGATGCAACCATGCCCTTGGCTCTCAGGATCATTCCATATTTATCCGCATCTTCAAGAGAATCAAGCGCTGCATCGATATCAGCCCTTTCAAACTTCTTAGGTGTCTCGATACCCCAGCTTGTAAATATCTCATCAGCATGATGATGTCCCTCATGATCGTGATGGTGATGGTGTTCATGTCCCTCATGATCATGGTGATGTTCATGTTCCTCGTGGTCATGGTCATGATGATGTTCATGCTCGTGATCATGATGATGCTCGTGCTCCTCATCATCGTCATTATGATGATGTTCGTGATCATGACATCCGCATGTGCACTCTTCTCCATGTTCATGATGGTGCTCATGATCATGATGTTCTTTCAAAGCCTGTTCCATAAGCTCTTTTTCAAGGTCTGTTGCACCCTCAAAAGTCTTAAGGATATCTTCTCCTTCAAGCTGATCCCACGGTGTAGTTATGATAGTCGCTTTTTCGTTATGTTCTCTTATCAGCTCAATCGCATTATCGAGTTTTTCATCAGAAATATCCTGAGTACGACTAAGTACTATAGTTCCTGCGTGCTCGATCTGGTTATTGAAGAATTCACCGAAGTTCTTGATATACATCTTGGCCTTGCTGGCATCAACTACTGCAACAGCACTATTTAATGCCACGTCAGCACCTAACCCGGCATCATTTATAGCTTTCATAACATCGCTCAGCTTGCCGACACCTGAAGGTTCGATAATGATCCTTTCAGGGTGATACTGATCTATTACATCCTTGAGAGCCGTTCCGAAATCACCGACAAGTGAACAGCATATACAACCAGAATTCATCTCCTTGATCTCGATCCCCGCTTCTTTCAAGAATCCGCCATCGACACCTATCTCACCGAATTCATTCTCTATCAGGACAGTACTGCTTCCATTTAAAGCTTCAGATAAGAGCTTTTTGATAAGAGTAGTCTTTCCTGCCCCTAAGAATCCTGAAACAACATCAATTTTTGTCATTGTATTAACGCCTTCTTTCTAAATAAACTGAATATATAAAACAAGCAGAACTGTAAGCCGGGTTATGTCTTGGATGATCATCTATCTAGGACGGCCGTTACCGACCGCCTCAAGCGACCTACCTGGAAGCTCGCCGGGCAAGGTCAATGCTTCCTGCTTGGTCTTGCTTCAGATGGAGTTTACATGTGCCCTGTCTGTTACCACACAGGCGGTAGTCTCTTACACTGCCATTTCACCCTTACCCCGAAGGGCGGTATATTTCTGTTGCACTGGTCTGGGAGTCGCCTCCACCGGACGTTATCCGGCATCCTGCCCTATGAAGCCCGGACTTTCCTCGTCAGCTGTTGCTGCCGCGATCACCCGTCCTGCTTGTTTTAAACATATTAAACTTTGAATATCGAACCACCGACAAATTCTCTCGCGATCGAATTGATCGGTATCTTGTCGGAAGGTATACTAACAAAATATCCGAGGAATTTCAACAGACGCTGAGCCTCCAGATATTCTGGTTCATCCTTCTCTATCTCATGAAGCAGCGGCTCTGCATAAAGTTTCAGAGCAGCAAGTTCATAGATCATTGCAGAGTTGAACATTACATCTGCGCTTTCCTGGAAGGGGAAGATATTCTCCTCTTCGCCTCTTCTTACACTCGGCCACATCTCAATCGTGCGCTTCGCTAGATTGCCCCTTGTACGTGCATCTCTTACGATTCTTCTCAACAGTCTTCCATCAGTAGTCGGTATTCTGTTATGCCCGTCTATATTAAGACATGTAAGAGCACTTATATATATCTTAAATTTACTCTCTGTCGGCAATTTATAACTCATCTTGTCATTAAGTCCGTGAATACCCTCAATAACAAGAATATCGTCCTCACCTAACTGCATATAATGTCCGTTATACTCTCTTTTACCAGTCTTGAAGTTAAATGATGGCATCTCAACTCTTTTACCCTCAAGAAGGGCTACCATATCATTGTTAAATCCTTCAACGTCAATCGCTTCAAGACATTCAAAATTATAATTTCCGTTTTCATCAAGAGGTGTATCCTCTCTGTTTACGAAATAATCATCAACTCCTATCGGATGCGGCTTGAGGCCGTGAGTGCGCAGTTGAATAGAAAGCCTGTGAGAAAAACTCGTTTTTCCTGAGGAGCTTGGTCCAGCTATCATGACAAACTTGACTCCTTCACGTGCAGCTATCTCTCCAGCTATCTCAGCTATCCTTCTTTCCTGAAGGGCTTCCTGAACAAGTATCATATCTTCTAGTTCACCGTCACAGATCTTGTTGTTTAGATCGCCGACAGTTCCAATACCCATAGCATTTCCCCACTCCGTAGTGGTATCCATGCTCTTAAAGAGTTTTTCTCTGGGCTCGAACGTTTCAAGGTTGAACGGGTCATTCTTATCAGGGAGTAAAAGAAGGAATCCGTCCTCATATGCCATAACGATAAACGATTTTATATATCCGGTGCTCGGAAGCATATATCCGTAGAAATAATCATGATAATCCTCTATCGAATATACATTTACCGATGAGCTCATACGGTACTTGAACAGATTGACTTTGTCGGTCATTCCTTGCTCTTCAAAAAGAGCTATTGCCTCTGCGATCGGATAAGTCTTTTTGACAATCGGAATATTCTTTTCGACCAATCTTTTCGACCAATTCCGTCATTCTTATATTTACATGTTCAACAAGATCATCCGTAACCTTATAATCGCCCTTAGGTGAACAATACAGACCTTTTCCAATCGAAAACTCAACCTTGACCTTACCGTTTATCTTTGATCCGACTACATCGCTGAGAGCCTTTACGAAAAGCATCGTTGCGCTTCTTTCATAAGTCTTGTGACCAATCCCATCTCTAAGCGTAATGAACTCAACGTTCGCATCTTTCTTAACAGTCTTATAAAGCTCTCTGATCTTTCCGTCTTCTATAACGAGTGCGATCTCACCGTTATACTTATCCTGGTATTCATTAGCGATCTGTTCAAACGTAGTTCCCTCGTTATACTCTTTTGTAATCCCCTCAATCGTAATCTTTGCCATATCGGCTACCTCCATTTAATCTTGTATTTTACTAAGCAATCCTCTTATAAGTTCTATTTCCCCATTAACCTCATCTGTCCGAGCTCTTTTTTTGTCAGATTTTTGCTCTGTCCCTTCATCGATTCTTTTAACAATGTCTTCAAGTTTGATAAGTCTTTCGTTCAAGTAATCGATCAGTACAGGATGTTTCTTTTCTATCAGAACAGGTCCGTAGAGAGCCTGAACATCATCAATCTGTCTTTTTACACTTGCATCATATGAACACTTTATGATCACATAGAATTTTGATTCGTCAAGTACCATATCTTCATCTAAGATATCAAATCCGTTTTGAATCAGAAACCTTCTGACATGATCGATCTCCGACTGTGGGGATAGTATCATCTCATCCATTTTTTGAAATACGTCTATGGAATCTAAGATAATCCTTTCAGTCAGCCTGCCTCCCATACCGGCAATCACTGCACCATCTGCCTCACCTGGTTTGATTGCTTTGGCACCATCAGAATTAATTACTTCGATCCTATTTCTCAGACCATATTCATTAACATGCTCGTAAGCACGCTTTAACGGTCCATCATTGATATCCATCGCAAATACATGATCAACATCTTTTTCCTTGATAAGATATATACTGACAAATCCATGATCGCATCCTATATCGGCAACCCGTTTAGCACTTACCATTTCTGCGATCTTTTTCATTCTCTTGCTTACCGGAACCATCAGTCGAGATAATCCTTTAATTTGCGTGATCTAGAAGGATGACGAAGTTTACGCAATGCCTTAGCCTCAATCTGTCGAATTCTCTCACGTGTTACATTGAACTCTTTGCCTACTTCTTCAAGAGTACGAGCTCTTCCGTCATCAAGGCCAAATCTTAATCTTAGTACCTTCTGTTCTCTGTCTGTGAGTGTGCTCAAAACTTCAAGAAGCTGCTCCTTTAAGAGAGTAAATGCAGCTGCATCAGCCGGTACAGGGATATTGTCATCAGGTATGAAATCACCAAGATGACTGTCTTCCTCTTCGCCGATAGGTGTCTCAAGAGAAACAGGCTCCTGACTTATCTTTAATATCTCTCTTACACGTTCAACAGGCATGTTCATCTCTTCTGCAATCTCTTCGGGGGTAGGTTCACGCCCAAGTTCCTGCAGCAACTGTCTTGAAACACGGATAAGCTTGTTGATAGTCTCAACCATATGAACAGGAATACGTATTGTTCTAGCCTGATCGGCGATAGCTCTAGTAATAGCCTGTCTGATCCACCATGTTGCATATGTTGAGAACTTGAATCCTTTACGGTAATCAAACTTTTCAACAGCCTTTATAAGTCCAAGATTTCCTTCCTGGATAAGATC
>CADAPR010000123.1:0-3804 GCA_902789785.1 uncultured Lachnospiraceae bacterium | reverse complement strand
ACAGGATCTTCTATACTTACTCCGTCCGGAACCGATAGATCGATATTCTCCATATCAATCTCTTCTTCATCACTCAACATTATCTCTTCATCATCAATGATATCGATATCATCAAGTGACATGTCATCTTCTACAGGATCGATCTTCATAACATCGACACCTGCCGCATCCAATGTCTCGAGCAGTTTATCCATCTGCTCCTCGTCAAGATTGAATTCTGCAAAAGTATCTAAAACCTCATTGTACTCGACAACGTTTTCTCTCTTCTTTGCAGAATCGAGGAATCCTTTCAGTTTTTCCTCAAATTTTGGTTGTAATGATTCGTCCATGTTATAAATCTCCTATCCCAGTTTTATTTTTGTCTTTTTTAATTCTTCAAGAAGCTTCTTTCCTTCTACTACTCTTGTTATCGCATTAGGATCGCTTCCGATATTTCTTGAATAATACTCAAGACTTCCAGTCTTGACACTGACGAGTATATCGTGCAGCGTTTTTTCTCTCTCCCTGATGTCATCTATCTCAGCTGGGAGGCCATCGGAGTCAAGGAGCTTGGTGTTGAACAGTTCGGCAACTTTTTTCTGGTCCTCTTCATCTTCGAAGGCCGATATGAATGATGCGGGTTCGATATTATTATCTTCTTTCAGACTCTCAAAAAGCTTCTCAGCTATCTTTTTATACATCTCGTCAGTAAAATCATGAGGACTGATATATGGCGAGATCTTATCAAATATGCTGCTGTCTTCACTTATCCAGGTAATGAGCAAACGCTGCGATCGTTTTCGTCCCTCTTCAGGATCAGCCTTTTTTATAGCCGTTCTGACAGCCGTCTGCTCTATAGGTCTAGATATTCCTGCGGCGGCATATCCTATGACCATTTTCTTCATTGCATCCGTCGAAATACTGTATCGTTCACATATGGCATCTATGTAATTATTTCTCTCGACTTCATCCGAAAATCCGCAGATCCTTTTAGCTATCTCTCTATAAAATGCGGTCTTCGAATCCGGATCTTTAAGATCATAACCTCTTTCAAGAACCTCTATCTCAAAGAAAAAACTGTTTTTAGCATTATCTATCCGTTCTTGAAGTTTTTCACTTCCCAGATTCTTAATAAATTCATCAGGATCCTTATAAGGATTAAGATCAAGGACCTTGGCCGTAAGTTCTACTTCTCTGAGTATCCCGATAGCTCTCAATGCTGCATTTGTTCCTGCACCATCGCTGTCATAGCTAAGTATTACACTGTTGCAGAATCTTTTTAACAGATTGGCCTGTCCTGATGTGAACGCAGTTCCCAATGAAGCAACCGCCTCTTTGAAGCCTGCCTGATGCATTGAGATAACATCCATATAGCCTTCGCACAGTATCAGGTAATCCTTTCTTGATGATCTGGCGAAGTTAAGTCCAAACAGGTTCCTGCTCTTATCAAAGATCGGCGTTTCCGGGCTGTTTAAATACTTTGGTTCGCCTTCTCCCATAACTCGTCCGCCAAAGCCTATGACCCTGTGGTTGATATCCTGAATAGGGAACATGACTCTGTTCCAAAACTTGTCATGTGTTCCTCTTTTTTCATCATGAGATGCCAGCCCTGCTTTTACAATCAGTTCATCAGTGTAGCCCTTTTGTTTCAGATACTTGACCAGATCATCTGAATACGGCAGAGAAAAACCAAGTCCGAAACTGTTTATCGTATCAGAAGAAAGCTTTCTGTCAGTAAAATACTTCATTCCCAGCTCTCCAGCTTTTCCCCTGAGCTGATAATAAAAATATTTTGCAGCCTCCTTATTAATCTCAAGCAGAATAGATTTCTCACTCATCTGCTTTTTCTGCTCTTCGTTAAGTTTAAGTTCAGGCAACTTTACTCCGGCTCTGTCTGCCAGTTTTTCTATGGCTTCCTTAAATGTCGCATTCTCATGCTTCATTAAGAAAGTAATGACATTTCCTCCGGTATGACAGCCAAAGCAATAAAACATCTGCTTTGTCGAAGAAACCATGAACGAACCTGTCTTCTCATTGTGAAAAGGACATAGTCCAACATAGTTAGCACCCTTTTTCTGGAGTCTGACATAACCCGAAACAATATCCACTATATCATTTTTACTTCTTACTTCTTCTATGATCTCATCCGGATAATACATCCGATCTTTTCCTCATTTCATCTATAAATGCCACGATTTTGGAATAAACAGCTCATCATACAATGCTATGGCATATCTGTCGCTCATCGCTCCAACAAAATCGCACACAATCCTTTCCTTGGGCTCGCCTCTGTTCAAAAGAGCAAGCAGTTCAGAAGGAAGAAGATCAATGTGATTCATATAGTATGTATAAAGCGTCTCCATAAGTCTTTCGGCCTTGCCTTCTTCAGACTTGGCTTCCGGATTTTTGTAGACATTTTCAAACATGAACTCTCTAAGTTCCTTCATAGCTTGTGCAACCGGTTCGGATTGTAAGATATCATCCTTTTCAAAACTCGTCGTGACTATATCATGAATAAAATGATCCAACCGCTCACCTGTGGTATAACCTATGACTTCCCTTATGCTCTTAGGAACATCCGCCTCGGTTAGTATACCTGCTCTTATCGCATCATCCATATCATGATGTATATAAGCTATTTTATCGGAGAGCCTTACTATCTTCCCCTCAAGAGTAGATGGCTTACCGCTTGTCTGATGGTTCAGTATTCCGTCCCTTACCTCCCAGGTCAGATTAAGTCCCTGTCCGTCTTTTTCCAGAACATCCACTGTTCTTAAACTCTGTACATGATGCTCAAATCCAAGAGGGCATATCTCATTTAAGGCCCTTTCACCAGCATGTCCAAATGGTGTGTGTCCAAGGTCATGTCCGAGAGCTATAGCTTCTACAAGATCCTCATTAAGTTTCAGAGCCTTGGCTATGGTTCGCGCATTCTGACTTACCTCTAAAGTATGTGTAAGCCTGGTCCTGTAATGGTCACCCTCAGGCGATAGGAACACCTGTGTCTTATCCTTTAGCCTTCTAAAGGATTTACTGTGCAATATCCTGTCTCTGTCTCTCTGAAAGACCGGTCTTATATCGCACTGCTCCTCCTCTCTTAATCTCCCTCGTGTGTTTACACTAAGAGTTGCATAAGGACTAAGCGTTAGTTTTTCTCTGTTTTCGAGTTCCTCTCTAATAGTCATGCTGATACCTCATATTAACCTCATATTTTTATTATTCAACGTACATTTGTTTTTTCCTTTATCTGAAAATATAAAATTTTTATTAAGTTGAATGTAAAACCCAAATACGGTTGAAACTTAAAAACCAAGTCTGTATAATAGTTAGGATTGCAAAAACAAACATGTATAAGAATAAAGAAACAACTATGAAATACTCATTAGGAATCGATATAGGTTCAACAACCGTTAAAATTGCCATATTGGATGAAGATCATAAGATCCTGTTCTCTGATTATGAAAGACATTTTGCCAACATTCAGGAAACACTTATCAGGAAACACTTACAGATCTTTTGAAAAAAGCCAAGGAAAAGGTCGGAGGCATAACTGTTCATCCTATGATAACAGGTTCAGGCGGTCTGACTCTGGCGAATCACTTAGAAGTCCCCTTCACACAAGAAGTTATAGCTGTATCCACTTCTCTTGAAGAATTTGCTCCCAAAACCGATGTCGCAATTGAGCTTGGTGGCGAAGATGCAAAGATCATATATTTTGATAACGGAAACATTGAACAGCGAATGAACGGTATCTGCGCCGGTGGCACAGGTTCATTTATAGACCAGATGGCTGCCCTGATCCAGACGGATGCAACAGGGCTTAAT
>CADAPR010000122.1 GCA_902789785.1 uncultured Lachnospiraceae bacterium | reverse complement strand
GTGCAGTAATGTATTCAGCTGATGGTCACTAATAGGTCGAGGGCTTATCCAAAAGGTCTGTGATATTTGAATTTCAGTATTCGATTTTTGAGGTACAAAATAAAAAGATTTCTCTTACGAGAAGTCTTTTTTTGTTTAAATTTGTTACACTTTCTTTTTTATAATGTAATTTGTAGACTGCACGATAATTTATTTATCATAAATGAAATATTTGTTCAATTTTATGACAATTATGATATAATACAATTATCGTGGGGAATATCATACAGAGAGGTATACTTATGGATACAAATATACTATTGGAAAATGGTACAAATGAACTTGAAGTGCTTGAGTTTCAGGTTGCCGGAAATTCTTACGGAATAAATGTCGCTAAGATAAAAGAGATCATTCCTTATCAGAATGTAACTCCTGTTCCCAATGCTCATCCCAGTATAGAAGGACTGTTCATGCCGCGTGATATAATGATCACGGCTATTGACTTAAGGAACTGTCTGCAAAGGGGTGTTTCTGAACCTACAGGTCTGTTTATAATCACCAATTTCAATAACCTTGATATCGCTTTCCATGTAGACGCAGTATTAGGTATTCACAGAGTATCATGGTCTGATATTATAAAGCCCAATGCTACATTTGCAAATTCAAATGAAGGTATTTCTACAGGTATTGTAAAGAAGGACAATAAACTGATCATAATACTTGATTTTGAAAAGATAGTTACTGATATAAATCCCGAGACCGGACTTAAGGTTGAAGAGATAGATGATATCGATAAACAGGCAGACAGAGTAAATCATCCGATAATCATTGCCGAGGATTCTCTTTTACTCAACAAGCTTATAGTTGAGAGCCTCTCTAAAGCAGGATATACGAATCTTATCCATACTGCTAACGGCAGAGAGTGCTATGAGAAGATCATGGAGTTTAAGAAGGATGGAACTCTTGATAAGAATATAAGCTGTGTAATCACCGATATAGAGATGCCTGAGATGGACGGTCATCATCTTACAAAGCTTCTGAGATGAAGAGAAAGGGAGAAGCACTCGGAGCAGACGGTCAGCTATCTAAGCCTGAGATCGGCAATCTTGTTCGTATGATCGATGATCTTTTGTTAAAGTAATGCTATAAGAGCCGGGATTTAGTCCCGGCTTTTTTTGTGACCTGCATGGTGGCATCGCTTGAGCGGTCAGTGCGGTTATGATATAATTAATTGGTTAATGTTGTATCAATGAGGCATAGTATATGGCAGTTGATGTAGATTATCTAGATGATTTGATGAAGTCAATAGAGCCCATCGTATATCCTGACGGAGTACCTGACGAAGATAAGGATAATGAAGACGGGGAAGAGATTCAAATGGAGCAGGAACCTGAAGATTCGTATGAAGAGGAACTGGCTGCTATTCCGGAAAAGCCTAGCGCCAATCAGCCGACTGAATCCGAGATGGAGGTGGAAGCTGCTCTTGAGGCAGTATCTGAACCGGTAGAAGAGGTAGAAGAGCCTGTCACCGAAAACGTCGAAGAGGATACTGTAGTCGAATACGAAGAAGGCAAGGAACAGGAGTGGGCAGATATCAATGAAAAGCCCGAGGATATCCCTCAGGAGATCGAGCTTGATATGAACATGTCCGAGGAAGAGATTGATGCGATGCTTAATGCAGCGCGTTCTTCTGCGAGCGAGGATAAGCCTGTCAGCATAGAGAACGATGATGTGACCGATGTCCTTGATATGCTGTCTGATGATGAGGATATAAAGGATATCAAGGAGACCCTCGAAAAATCCGACAACAACATAGCTGTGGATCAGTCTGCGCTTGAAGAGCCTAAAGTAGAACTTCCAAATGTAGACTCTGAAGAGGACGGCGATCAAGAGGGCACAGATACAGATAAGAAAGACAAAAAGAAAAAGAAGGAAAAGAAGCAAAAGGAAAAAGGCGAAAAGAAGGAAGGCTTCTTTGCAAGACTCTTCAATGCTCTGACGGAGGAAGTACCTGAAGAGGCAGCGGAGATCCCTGAACAGTCAGAGACAGGAGTCACCGATGAAAATGCTAAGATATTAAGCGAGCTCGATGCCGAAGGAGACGGCAAGAAGAAACGCAAAAAGAAGAAAAAGAAGAAGGGCAAGGAAGAAAAGGATCAGCCGGAGTCAGAAGGAAATGAAAGAGATATTCGCGAAAAGTCTGATGGTGCCGAAGAAGATGGCGAAGGCGATACAGGAAAAGGAAAGAAGAAGAAAAAGCCTAAGAAAGAAAAGAAGCCGAAGGAAAAGAAGGAAGAGATTCCTGAAAAGCCAGCTAAGAAGCTTCCTAAAAAGAGGGTCAGAAATACTTTTATACTATGTCTATCGATTCTTGCAGCGATTGTTATTCTAGCCATTTTCCTTAACGAATATCTGCTAAAGAATGAGGCAAGATATGCATTCGACAAGGCTGATTACGAGACGGCATATTCTGATCTTTACGGCATGGAAGAACTGAATGATGAAGATCAGGAGATTTACAACAAGTCTCAGACCATCATGTTCCTTCAAAGGAAAGTATCATCCTATGAGAACTATATGCAACTTGGAATGAGAGCTGAAGCGCTCAATGCCCTGCTTGAAGGCTATGACATGTATCCGGAGGTTTTGGACAGAGCAGACAGATACGGTGTTACAGATCAGGTAAATGCGGAGTATGCAAAGATCATAGAGGGACTTTCATCCTTTGGGCTGTCTGAAGCGGATGCACAGGAGATATGCGCATATACGAGTGCAGTCCAGTATAATATGCGTGTTGATTCCATTGCAAACGGAACACCTTACACATATGATACGACAGATACACAGGCCGCACCTGAAACAGATGAACAGCCTGATGAGGAGAACGGTGCGCTTGAGGATATCCTGCCTGAGGAAGAGGACTTTTTGCCGGATAATCCCGAAGATATCTTTGATTGAGGTTTTTAAGATAAATGATAGCGATAATAGATTATGATGCCGGAAATATAAGAAGCGTCGAGAAAGCTCTGCAGTCTCTTGGTGAAGAAGTGATCATAACAAGAGATGAGGATGTTCTGCTCTCAGCAGACAAAGTCGTACTGCCGGGTGTAGGTGCTTTCGGCGATGCAATGGAGAGGCTTAACGAGTACGGACTTGTAAGCGTCATTCAAAAGATAGTAAAAAAGAAGACTCCATTTCTTGGCATATGCCTCGGATTGCAGCTTTTGTTTGATTCGAGCGAGGAAGCTCCCGGTGTAAAGGGACTTGGCATACTGCCCGGAAAGATAGTGAGATTTCCTTCAGATTACGGACTTAAGATACCGCAGATCGGATGGAACAGCCTTTCTCAGCCAAACAAGGGCAGACTGTTTAAAGGGATCGATGACGGAGAGTTTGTATACTTTGTTCATTCATATTATCTTTGTGCGCAAGATTTAAACGATGTGGTCGCAACAACTGAGTATGGTGTTACCGTACATGCTGCTGTTGAGAGGGACAACATCTTTGCATGTCAGTTCCATCCCGAGAAGAGTTCCGATGTCGGACTTAGGATACTTAAGAATTTCATTGATCTTTAAGAGGATATAAGAGTGCATACTATAAGAGTGATCCCATGTCTGGATGTAAACAACGGACGTGTTGTAAAGGGAGTCAATTTTGTGAATTTAAGAGATGCGGGCGATCCCGTTGAATGTGCCGTTGCCTATGACAGGGCAGGTGCCGACGAGGTCGTTTTTCTTGACATCACAGCAAGCTGTGACGGAAGAGATACCGTTGTCGATATGGTCAGAGAGGTAGCAAAGAAGCTATTCATACCCTTTACTGTCGGAGGAGGCATCAGGAGCGTTGATGACTTCAGGGAAATCCTCAGAGAGGGTGCCGACAAGGTCGCGGTCAACAGTGCGGCTATAAAAAGACCCGAGCTTATAAGGGAGGCTGCCGAGAAGTTTGGAAGCCAGTGCGTCGTTGTGGCGATAGATGCAAAAAGAAGAGAATCAGATGACGGCTGGAACATCTATTTAAACGGCGGAAGAGTAGATACCGGAATAGATGCGCTTCAATGGGCAAAGCAGGCTGAATCACTGGGCGCCGGAGAGATACTTTTAACAAGCATGGACTGTGACGGAACAAAAGCCGGATTTGATGTTGAGCTTACAAGGACGATCGCTGATGCCGTGAACATACCTGTCATCGCATCGGGAGGAGCTGGAACACTTGATCACTTTGTAGAAGCCGTAAAAAACGGACATGCTGATGCGGTCCTCGCAGCAAGCCTGTTCCACTTTAAGGAGCTTGAGATAAAAGAAGTCAAGCAGTATATGCGTGACAATGGCATAGATGTAAGGTTGTAGTCATATGGCAGCTATAGACAATGACTGGCTCCCGTATCTGGAGCAGGAATTTAAGAAAGATTATTACAGAGATCTGTATCGATTTGTAAAGGATGAGTACAGCAGATACGTGATATATCCAAAAAGCGATGATATATTCAATGCTCTGCATTTTACTCCTCTTGGCAAGGTAAAGGTCGTTATCCTTGGGCAGGATCCTTATCATGAGGAGAATCAGGCTCACGGCTTAAGCTTTTCCGTACCAAAGGATCAGCCAAAGATCCCGCCGTCACTTCAAAACATCTACAAGGAACTGCATGACGAGCTGGGATGCTACATACCAAATAACGGGTATTTGAAGAAATGGGCCGACCAGGGAGTGCTGATGCTAAATACGGTATTGACTGTCAGAGCACACCAGGCATTCTCGCATAAGGAACACGGCTGGGAGCAGTTTACGGATGCCATCATAAATGCGGTAAATCTTTTGGACAGACCCGTGGTATATCTTCTATGGGGCTCGCCGTCGCAGAAGAAGGCAGCGATGCTCAATAATCCAAAGCATCTTGTACTGAAAGCTGCTCATCCGAGTCCGTTGTCTGTATACAGAGGATTTTGGGGATGCGGTCATTTCAAAAAATGCAATGAATTCCTTGAAGCTAACGGCGTAACTCCAATTGACTGGCAGATCGAAAATATCTAAGATGACAGATTCAGACAGGCATAGCCTGTCTGTTTTTTTGTTTAAGTTAAGTGTTGACGATAAAATATAAAGGTGCTATCATTATGGTGGTTCTAAAAAGAAACACCACAAACAAGAGGATGCACATGGGCTTTATCGAAGACCTGACCGAATACGGTCTAACAAGACAGGAGGCTACGATCTATGCCAGGCTTTTGAAACAGGGAAGCATGACAGGGTATGAAGTAGCCAAGGATACAGGCATATCAAAGTCAAACGTATATGTGGCATTAAAGGAACTTGTACAAAAGGGAGCGGCTGTCCTTGAGGAAGGAGAAGTCACAAGATATTTGGCCGTAGATGTCTCGGTCTTTACAAGAAACTGTTTAAGACACCTTGAAAAGATATCTCAAAGACTCATAAACGAACAGCCCAAAAGAACTGATATACAGGAAGGATACATCACCATACAGTCTGACCGACATATCAAGGACAAGATCTATGACATGCTGCAAAAATGCGAGAAGAGGATTTATATCCTTGCAGAGAGTTCCCTTCTTAAAGAGTTTGAAGAGGAACTAAAAAAGCTTGTATCGGACGGGAAAAAGGTTGTAGTACTGACAGACGCAGCATTTGATCTGGATGGCATCACGCTTTACAGAACAGATGATGTCAAGGGACAGATAAGACTTATAACCGATTCGTCATATGTTCTAACAGGTGATATATCTGGAACGAGTGATGACACCTGTCTGTATTCGGGAAAGAAAAATCTTGTCGAGGTAGTAAAGGAAGCGCTCGGCAACAGGATATCCATTATTCAGAGGGATAATGACTGAGCAGAAAAGAGGAGAATAAGAAAATGAAAGTAGGTATTTTAGGTTACGGTAATCTGGGAAGAGGAATCGAAAGCGCCATCAGACAGAATGATGACATGGAACTTGCAGCTTTTTTCACAAGAAGAGATCCTGAGTCATTAAAGACTCTCACACCCGGTGTCCCTGTCTACAGCGTTGATGATATCGCTGCACACAAGGATGAGATAGATCTTTTGTTCTTATGCGGAGGAAGCGCTACAGATCTTCCCGTTCAGACACCCGAATATGCAAAGTATTTTAACGTTATAGACAGCTTTGATACTCACGCACGCATACCCGAGCATTTTTCAAACGTTGACAAGGCTGCAAAAGAGAGCGGTCACGTTGCTCTTATAAGCTGCGGCTGGGATCCCGGAATGTT
>CADAPR010000121.1 GCA_902789785.1 uncultured Lachnospiraceae bacterium | reverse complement strand
GCAGGACCAACCGGCGGTGCGGGTGTAGCTTTGCCGGCAGGAATCTGTAATTTGATATAACCTTCTACTTTCTTTGCCATCTTTGGCTCCTCCTATAATAATATATTGTGGTACGGGTTATAGGTGCCCTTCCACTGTTTCAATCAGCTTATGCTGAAAGTTACCTAAAATCGGGTCCTAAATCGCTTCTTACCTCTTCGAAGCCTATCTCGACCGGAGTCTCTCTTCCGAAGAGTTCTACATTGATAGTTGCTGTCTGCTTGTTGTAATCGATACGCTGAACAGCGCCGACTGTATCCTTCCAAGCGCCCGCAACAACGACGATCGTATCGCCTTCCTCAAAGTCGATAGTAACATTGTCAGTCTTGATGCCAAGAGGCTTCATCTCTGCCTCGGTAAGCGGTACCGGCTTGCTTCCCGGTCCTACAAAGCCTGTTACGCCACGTGTGTTACGCACAACATACCATGTCTCATCGTTCATGATCATGTTGACTAATACATAACCAGGGAACATCTTCTTCTGGACAGTCTTCTTTGAGCCGTTCTTAACCTCGACAACATCCTGCATGGGAACCTTGACTTCCAATATCGTATCGTGAAGATTACGATTCTCGATAGTCTTTTCTATATCAGCTTTAACCTTATTCTCATAGCCCGAGTATGTATGTACAACATACCACTTAGCTTCTGTCTCTGCCATACGTTCTCCTCACCAAACTATCTTATTTAACCAAGAAATTGTTTACACCGTACTTAACTGCGGCATCGATTATCGCTATGATGATACCGACAACCACAGAAGTGCATAAAACTGCTACAGATTGTTTTATGAGATCCGTCTTTTCAGGCCAAGAGATCTTTTTGAACTCAGCCTTTACGCCTTCCCAGAAGCTTATCTTCTGTTCATTATTATCAGACATATGCCGCTCCTTTCGACTTAAACGGATTACTTAGTCTCTTTGTGAAGAGTATGAGTCTTGCAGAATCTGCAGTACTTCTTTGTCTCCATACGATCGGGATGTGTCTTCTTATCCTTAGTTGTATTGTAATTACGCTGCTTGCACTCTGTGCATGCCAATGTGATCTTGGTACGCATATATATTCACCTCCGTACGCGTCTGTTTTTGCAACACAAAAAAAAGACCTACGTCTTTTGCTCAATCAATATAACATAGTAATGCACCGTACGTCAATGATTATTTTTGAAATACGGTGCATTTCTTCCTATAAGAATTCAAATATGCTGATTATACAAGAAATCTCTTTGCAAATACAGGATCAGCCTCGCCGAACTGAACAAGTCTCTGAACATCGCTCTGCATCGTGTGCATGCCCTGCTGGAATCCGGACTGGATGGCATTGTTGATCATAAATGCCTTGTTCTCACGGATCATGTTTGAAACAGCTGCGTTGTTTATCATGATCTCTGTAGCCGGAACTCGTCCCATTCCGTCAGGTCTCGGGAGCAGATGCTGTGTAACTATACCTCTGAGTACGTTAGCAAGCTGTATCCTTATCCTGTTCTGTGCATCGACAGGACATCCGTCGATGATACGCTCAACCGTCTGAGCTGCACTTGATGTATGAAGCGTTGCAAGAACCAGGTGGCCAGTCTCAGCTGCGGTTATCGCTGCATTGATAGTCTCAAAGTCTCTCATCTCACCAACGAGGATGATATCGGGATCTTCACGGAGTGCGCTTCTAAGAGCTACAGCGAAGTCATCAACGTCCTTTCCGACCTCTCTCTGGTGGATCATGGCCTTTTTATGTTCATATATATATTCGATAGGATCTTCAACAGTTATTACGTGCTTGGCTGCCGTAGCATTGATATGCTCAACCATGGAAGCAAGAGTCGTTGACTTACCGCTTCCTGTAGGTCCTGTTACGAGTACAAGTCCGTTGTACTCATCGGCAAGCTCCAAGATCGTATCAGGAAGGCCAAGCTCTTCTATAGAAGGGATCTTGCTGTTTAAGAGTCTTATACTTGCAGCAAGGTGATTACGCTGATGGTAGACATTTATTCTTATACGGGTACCGTCTTCCATCATAGAGCCTACGTCAAGGTCTCTTCCCTTTAATACCATCTCCTTTTGCTCTTCATCAAGAAGAGAAAGGATTAGAGCTTCAGACTCAGTAAGTGTCGGTATATAGTCCTCTGTACCCTCCAAGATCTTAAGTATGCCGTATCTTCTTACAGCAAGAGCCGTACCTGCTGTGATATGCAGATCCGAGCAGTCCTGTTTACGCGCCATCTGTAACAAATAGTTGATATCCATATCCCCGATTCCTTTCTTTTTGACAACTGTATATTAATATTACCCCATTTGCAGAAAATATAAAAGAAAAATATAAATATTTGCAAATTTTTCTTGCTATTTGACTTTTATTGTGATACGATGAGCATGTAATAATGTCTATTAGTATAGGCATAGTATATTTAGTCAGAGCCTTACAAAGGATTGTAAACTCTTATCACGGAAGAAAGGAGGGGGCTTGATATGGCTAACAACTTAGTTCTAAGCAATGTCTATAATCAGTATCTGACAACATATGCTCCGCAAAAGAGCAACAGTCGTTATGATGCCCATAAAAGATCCGAGTTGAAGAATATCTACAACTCTATGGTTAGGGTTAATCGTGATGCTCCCCTCTACAAAATCGATACTTCCGAAGAATCAAGAGAATGCGTTATAGGTCTTAAAGAGGAATCCAGAGTCCTCCATAACAATATTGTTTCTGTTATGGGTGATACGGAAAACCTAGAGCTTGATGCACGAATAGCTTATTCTACCAATGAGAGTATACTTTCTGCGCAGTACTCCGGCGGCCGGGATGAAGGCACAAGTGTAAGCGACACCTATGATATAGAAGTCAAGTCACTTGCTACTCCTCAGGTAAACCTTGGCATGTATCTGCCAAAGGATACAAGAGACATCACCCCGGGCAAGTATGCATTTGACGTATCAGTCAGCGGTCAGGGATATGAATTCCAGTACAACATCTATGAGGAAGAGACGAATTTTGATATTCAGAATAAGCTTTCAAGACTCATAAACAATTCAGGGATCAGACTCCTATCTTCTGTTGAGGAAGACGGACGCGGCAATGCAGCACTAAGGATAGAATCTCTTCAGATGGGTGACCATCCGGATGAGACGGCCGGAGCGTTTACTATCTCGGATACCAGTGACAGAAAAGTATCCGGCTCTGTTCCGTATCTTGGAATAGACTATGTTGCAAGAAAGGCAACAGATGCAGAGCTTGTAATAAACGGCGAGGAAGTTACTTCACCATCTAATCTGTTTTTGCTTGATAAGCGTTTTGAGATCAAACTTAACGGCATTTCTCCCGAACCCGGTATAACGGCGACGGTAGGAGTCAAACCCGACATCGAGGCTGCTGTCGAGAATATTTCAAATCTGATCGACAGCTACAACGGATTCATCAATTCAATGAGTTCCTACTCTACGGATGCGATGCGTACCAATTCTCTCTTTAACGAGATGAACGGTATCGTAAAGACATACGGCAGGGAGCTCGAACAGATGGGTATCACCGTCGGTGAAGGCAAGACTCTGGGCTTGGACAAGGATGTTCTTACTGACTATATGACTAATGCAAATGGCGTTGATTCGGTGGAAGCTATCAAGAAATTCACTTCATCGATTTTGAGGAAAAGTAATCAGATCTCGGTTAACCCGGTTGAATATCTGAACAAGACGGTGGTAGCTTACAAGAATCCCGGAAAGAACTTTACTAATCCATATACTGCCAGTGCTTATTCAGGCTATATGTTCAATTCCTATTGCTAAGACTTGCTAAAGATAACAGGGAGTGCGTTTGCACTCCCTGTTATTTTGTATACTCCTTAAAAGGAATATCTGTGTCATATTCAGTATTCAGAACAGTTATCAGCGTATTTATACCGGTAAGGCCTTCTATATCAAGATCCTCGCCTTTCATATATACACAGTTTAGGATATTCTCCTTGTAATGATCTGGATCCGTCAGTGACTTATCTTCATCGTTTACAAGTGTTCTGGATCCGTGATCAGACATGATTATTATGATCGATTCAGGATCATCGGCTATTATACCCGAAGCGATATCCCTTATCTGTATGTTTGCCCATTTAAGATATTCTATATAGCAGTATGCAAAATCCTCCTCGACTTCTTTCGGAGATATCGGTGTTCCGTCGCTCTTAAAGCACAGAGGTATATGAGGGCAGCTGAAATACCCTATATTAAAGCTTGGTCCTTTATCATTAAGTTTTGAAAAGCCTTTGTAGAAATTCATGGCTTCAATAAGATATGTTCCGGTATTGTCGTTTGATGAAAACTCGGATCCGTTCATGTTGGGTGCTATCAGCCCGTCATATACATGTATTAGCAGGCTGTTCTTTAAGATGAAGTATCCGACAGTGTCTTCATAAAGTTCCCTGTTATCATAGCTTACAGCAGATTGTGTATCATCCAGAAATGCAGGATAGGATGTCGTGTTGATCGTATATCCGTGTTCTTTAAAGAATCTGTAGATATACGGATTGCGTAGATACGTAAGATATGTAGCCTCCTCTTCTTTATGATCCACAACATAATCAAGATTAAACAGGTTGGGAACATTTGTTATCGTGGATATGCTTTCTACGTTGAAGCTGCTTTTAGATACATTAAACCCCAGATCTTCCATCTCAGACAAAAAATCAGAATTATCAAAGTCATAGTAGCGCAAAAGATTTTCATATCCGCCATATTCGTCAAATATCATCAGATATACATTCGGATGATCGCTTTCTGTCTCTTCTAAATTTTGTACAGGATCAGATACTACAGGTGTATCAGTCACAATTTCACCGGATTGTGCCGAAGGAAGCTGTGAAACGAGCTTTTCTTTCATGTGAGGTGCAGCCGGTATAAAATCCATGACAAGCAGCACGATGATAGTAAATGCCCAGATTCCGTTCAGCTTATGGATGGTATCTGGAAGAAAGATCTTTGAAAGATATATGATGAGAATGATCCCTGCGATCGAAAGAACTGAGCATATGATATATGAATAGGTTTTGGCCCCGAAGAGAGAAACAAAGAATTCAAAATTATAAAGTATGGTAAGGACCGTGTTCGCAATAAACGCAGTCCTTACCATGTTCTTTTTAAACAAGTAAAGAATAATAGCTACAAGAGCTGAAATGACCAGATATACAAGTGTTATGACTATCAGATGTCGCTCTCTTGCCTCGAAGATATTCTTGAAGTACATAAAGAATATCGGGTATACAGTCGTTGTAAGGATACTGAAGAGTGCGACTATTCTTTCTTTGTTTTCAGTTTTGATATTGCTTTCTTTCATGTCTGATGTTCTGCTCTTAAGAATGATCGATTATAGGATATGTCTCAAGGACCATTAC
>CADAPR010000120.1 GCA_902789785.1 uncultured Lachnospiraceae bacterium | reverse complement strand
CTTCTTCCGATCTCGGCTGATGATCCTTCCGTTCCCTTAAGGATGACTATGTTGATGTCCTCCTCATTGCGGCCTCTCTTCCAGAGTTCCTGTTCAAGCCATATCCCAGCCTTGATACCCTCCTGCTTCATATCCGAGCCTACATGAGCCACATAAAGAGAGTCGTCTTCAACATTTACGGTTCTGTCCATAAGTATGACAGGAATCCCTGCATCTTTTGCCTCGGCAAGAACGTTTTCAAATCCGTCCTCCGTACAGGGAGAAAAAACAATATAGTCAACCCTCTGAGATATAAAGCTTCTTATAGCTTTTATCTGGTTATCCTGTTTCTGTCTTGCATTGCTGAATATCGCAAAATATCCGTTCTCTCTTGACAGGGCATTCTGTATGGATTCGGTATTTGCCGTCCTCCATACGGATTCGCTTCCAAGCTGTGATATTCCGACAACTATGAGCTTGTCATCCGATGGCTCGGTTTCCTTATCCTTTGCGGGATTTAAAAAGAATCCGCTCCTCTCGCCGATAAGGATCGTAGCGCAGAGGATCAGTACTATTATCGCCGCCATCATGGGATATAAAACATGTCTGCGCATCCTTATTCCTCCGCCTGATCTTTGATAATGGCAGGTATCACTATCTTTATTGATGTTCCCTTATCCTTTTTCGAATCGATCTCCATTCCGTATTCCATTCCAAAATGCATCCTGATACGCTCGTTTACATTGGCAAGCCCGAATCCTGCCTTTGTATCCTTGCATTTATTTGCGATCTCTTCTCTTAAGTTGTTTAGGGTATCCTCATCCATGCCGACCCCGTCGTCCTTGACAAAGAAGACTATGTTATTGCCTTCTTTTTTGCCGGTCACGCTGATATTTCCCCTGGCTCTCTTGTATTTTATGCCGTGATAGAGAGAATTCTCCACAAGCGGCTGCAGTGTCATCTTCTGAATAGTATAGTCATAGATCTCGTCATCTATATCTATCTCATAATCCAGAATATCCCTGTATCTTATCTGCTGTATATCAAGATAGCTTCTGATATGCTGTTCTTCCTCGCGTATGGTGATGAGTTCTTTTCCGTGACTGAGTACGAGTCTGAAAAATTCTGAAAGACTCATTACAACATTGATCGCCTCTTCGGATTTTGAACTCTCGATAAGCCATACGATGGTATCAAGGGTATTATAAAGAAAGTGCGGATTGATCTGCTCCTGTAAAAGCCTGAGCTCCGCATGACGCATCTTCGCTTCATCTTCCTTTATAGTATCCACCATGATCTCTAAATGCTCGGACATGTCGTTTACAGAATTTGCAAGGACCATTATCTCATCATCTGTCTTGATATCGGCTCTTGATTCAAAGTCTCCGCCCGCTATCTTATCCGTTACATCGCAAAGCTTGTTTATGGGCTTGGTGATATCCTTTACCATGAAGATCGCCATGCCGATTGTTATCAGAACGATTACAGCACTGACTATGCCCCAGAATATGATGAAGTTATATACTCTGTCATGAAGCTGGCTCTGAAGGTTTTCCATATCCTTTGTCTGATAATAGATAAAGTGCTGTATGTCTTCCTCTATCAGATCCGTGAGAATATATATATCATTGTTCAACATGATCATATTCTCATCATAGCGGTCGCCCTCTTCGAGATTTTCCTTTATCGTATCTATCTTCATCTCAAGAGTCTCGCAGTTTCGCATAAGACTCATGAGCCAGTCCTTTGAACTGCCGTCTGTATCATCAAGCAGTGCAGTCAGATCCTGTCTCATCTCGTTTATCATGGAATACGGATTTTTTAAGGATTCATCTTCGTCGATCGTGTCGAACGTAACATAACCGACAGTCAGCTTGTAAAGACTCTCGTCCATATCTTCCTTGAAATAGACGTTGTATTTGTTTGCGACAGTCATGTTGCTTACTATATCCTCGTAAGCACGGCTGTAGCTTAGAAGTGAATATATGAGATATATCGTGATTATGACAAGAGGTACCAAAGCTACGAACACCAGTGTCAGCAGCTTCTGTTTTATCGGATATTGAATGTTGATTCTTCTCTTATCAGACATGCTTTACCCTTAATCCGGCATTCTTGTCATGCGGACATTTGAATCAATGACTCTCTGGAATCCGAGCCAGTCCTGTGTTGCATTTGATTCGATCAGTTCCTTGAATGTCTCCATCTTGGCATCAAGATTGTCAGCCATGTTAAGCGCCATCGCTTCCATCAGTGCAGGCTTTTTAGGCGAACCGTATTCATATTCTCCGTGATGAGCCAGTATGCAGTGCTTAAGCTCGTTTTCCAGAACCTTCGGGAATCCGGGTATGTCACGAACCTTTTGTGATACCATCTCGCATCCCATTACGATATGACCCAAAAGATTGCCTTCATCCGAATAATCGTTTACAGGGAAAGCATCCAGTTCTCTGATCTTGCCTATATCATGGCATAAAGCTGCCGTTACGAGCAGATCCCTCTTAAGGAGCGGATAGTGGATTGCAAAATGCTCGCACATCTTTGCAACACTTAAAGTATGCTCAAGCAGTCCTCCTACAAATCCGTGATGAACGGATTTTGCCGCAGATGAAAACTTGAACGCTTTTATGAAATCTTTATCATTTACATAGAACTCTTCAAGAAGCTTCTTTAGATACTCGTTCTTTGTCTTGTTCACAAGTAAGATAAGCTCGCTGTACATCTCTTCTATATCATACTGGGATGTCGGAAGATAATCGCTTGGCTCGTATTCTCCGTCATGACAGACCCTGATGCGCTTTATGCTCATCTGAAGAGAACCGTTGAACATGCTGACATCACCCATGACCTCTATATAGTCCATGGCATCAAAATCTGCTATCCCCGGACTTGAAGGATCCCATACCTTGGCATCCATTGTCCCTGTTTTATCCTGCAGGATCACGCTTAGGTAATTCTTTCCGTTTTTTGTAACAGCGGATGTTCTCTGCTTGCACATATATATATCCGCTACTCTGTCTCCGTCATTTAAGTCTTTTAAAAATCTCATGCCTTACTCCAATATGGATCACTCACCGAGCACAACGGTGATATCCATCTCCTTGTATTCTTCTCCGCTTTGGCGTTTAACCGTTACAGTAACCTCATCGCCGGGATCATGCAGACCGATAGCTTCGGTAAATACCGTATAGCTGGTTATCTCAAACCCGTCTATCTTTGTGATCACGTCTCCGCTCTGTATACCCGCCTTCATGGCAGCCGATTCCATATCTATCTCAAGGACATATGCGCCTACCGGTACGCCCAGATTGATCGCTTCAAGTGTAACGTCCGTTCCTCTTATACCCAGATATGCCCTCTTTTTTCCGTTCGACATTCTTTCAATGGTTCTCTTAAGGTCGCTTATACCGATCGCGTTTAATGTATTCTTATCAAGCGAAGTGTTTTTCTGCCATATGATCCCGAGCACTTCTCCGGACATATTGAATATGACTCCGTTTGATGCATCATAGCCTCTCATATCAGTCGTGAACATCTCGTAGTTGTTGTCTATAAGATTGATGATATTGGATTTTGATGTGATCATACCCTGTTCAAGGCTTATGACATTTGAAACAGGTCTTCCCACGGCTATGACAGGAGCCGCAAGCAGCCTGTTTGTCTTTGAATTTCCCAGCTTTGCTATTATATCGGGATCAAGAAGCGTTGCCGTCAGCTGATCAACCGGAACAGCGATTATGGCAAGTCCGGTGTTCTTGTCTGTTTCCTTTACGACAGCACTCGTGACCAGTTCATTAAAGAACGTAACATCGATGTTTTCGGAATTCTTTATTACCGATCCGTCAGTAAGGATAAGAAGCTCTATACCGTTATTTGCGATGATAAGGCCGGTCGTGACTTCCTTGCTCTCGTAAGCGACATTGAACCAGTCCACATCCTGGCTGACTCCTGCAACCTTTACTACCGACTTCTGGCAGTTCTTTGACAGATTGTATATCTCATCGTAAAGCGCGTTGTAATCCTCAAGTACCGTTGTCGTTCTTTCCTTTTCCTGATAGATGATCTGTGTCCTTGTCTCTTCCTCATCCTCAAGTATCATATCCTCAGGCAGGATCTCTTCCTCATCGATCGGGATCTTTACCTCGCTTGCGACAGGCTCCTCCTCGGGAGTGAGCATGTTGCTGAAGACCGGTTCCAAAACAAGAAAAGTGATGCATGCGAGCACACCAAATATAACAGCCATTGCCGCGGTAATGACTGTTCTTCTTATCAGCTTTTTTCTGTTTATCGGACGGGTCTTTATGCGCTCCCTGATGAGCTCATATTCCTCCTGGTTATTAATCTCTTCCATAATTCACAGTATACTTTAGGGCATTATTTTTGTAAATGCCATTATTCCTTCCACTTCAGTCTGTGAAGATTACCCTTTATCTGCATGCCTTTAAAATCCTGCTGCCTAAGTGCCTCATACAAAACTATGGCTACGGAATTTGAAAGATTAAGGCTTCTTATTTCATCGAGCATTGGGATTCGGATACAGGTCTTTTCATATTCGATGAGTATCTCTTCGGGAATACCTGCGCTTTCCTTTCCAAACATGATAAAGTCGTCATCTCCAAACTCAACATCACTGTATACCTGCTTTGCCTTGGTCGTTGCCATCCATATCTTTGCACCCGGATTTTTCTGCAAAAACTCATCAAAATTCATATATCTGTGAACATCAAGCCTATCCCAGTAATCCATTCCTGCACGCTTTAGCTCTTTTTCATTGATCCTGAAGCCCAGCGGCTCGATAAGATGCAGTTTTGTTCCGGTTGCAACACATGTTCTTCCTATATTTCCTGTATTGGCCGGTATCTCCGGCTGATGAAGAATTATATTCATATTTTTTCCTTTAAATACTAATGCCCGGACAAAAGCCCGGGCAGTTAATTGCTTAACTATGCTCTCAGTCTGGCGATAAAGTCTGCTATACGCTCAAGTGCTATTTTGAGATTCTCGATAGAGTACGCATAAGATATACGCAGGAATCCTTCTCCGCAGTCACCGAATGCGGTTCCCGGTACAACTGCTACCTTCTCTTCCTCAAGAAGTCTGGTCGCAAACTCTTCACTGGTCATTTTAAATTCCTTGATGCAGGGGAATACATAAAATGCTCCGTAAGGCTCAAAGCAGGGAAGACCCATCTTTTCAAATTCACTCATCAAAAATCTTCTTCTCTGATTGTATGCCTCGCACATGCTGCTTACATCTTCATC
>CADAPR010000119.1 GCA_902789785.1 uncultured Lachnospiraceae bacterium | reverse complement strand
CACAGGCACAAAGGATACGGTACTAGATTATTGACTGAGATCGAAAAGTGCTTTACGTGTGAAAGGTATGAACTCTTTACCAGTACAAGAAGTGTTGATAACATACGTCTTTATGAAAAGAACGGCTATAAAGAGTATAAAAGAGAGGCGCTAAATAATGAACTGATATTTGTCTATATGCAAAAGCAGAGATAGTATCAGATAAACAGGAAACGGCAAATATGGAAATAAACATTTATCATCTAATAGAAGGTGCAAAAAAAGCCAAGGGCGAAGTAGTCATCATAGATGTCTTCAGGGCTTTTTCACTGGAATGCTATCTGTTTTCTTATGGTGTCAGAAAAATAAGACCTGTAGGAACGTTAAATGAGGCATTTGAATGGAGAGAAAGGGATAAGGACTGCATCCTTGTCGGGGAGAGAGGCGGAAAGAAGTGCGATGGATTCGATCTTGGCAATTCGCCGTCTGACATTGATCGCGATATGATAAAGGATAAGCTTATTATCCATACGACAAGTGCAGGTACGCAGGGAATAATCAATGCACAAAAAGCAGACGAGATAATAACAGGCAGTCTTGTTAATGCATCAGCAATCGCAAGATATATCAGGCGTAAGGATCCCAAAGAGGTATCGCTCGTATGCATGGGCACAGCAGGGAAAGTGAAGAATCCCGAAGATGAGCTCTGCGCAGACTACATAAAGAGTATGCTACTAGGTGAAAAGATTGATGGTATAGATGAAAGAATAAAAGATCTGAGGTTAAACGGAGGCCAGCATTTCTTCGATCCAGACAATCAGGAAGTATTTCCTAAGAACGACTTTTACATGTGCATAGACAGAGACATCTTTGATTTTGTCATTAGGATCGATAAAGATGAGCTTGGATATGCAGCAAACAGGGTATTCGTTGAGGACTGAACAGATGAAGATAATGGTGAGCGCCTGTCTTATCGGTGAGAAATGCAAATACAACGGCAAGGATAACTACAGCAAAGAACTGGAACAGTTTATCAAAGGTCACGAGGTAATAGCAGTATGCCCGGAGGTTACGGGAGGACTGACTGTACCCCGCAGACCGTGTGAGATCGTTAACGGCATGGTCATCAATAAAGACGGTGAGAGCAAGGATGCTGAGTTTAGAAAAGGCGCAAAGATCTGTCTTAAAAGAGCGCTTGATGAAAAAATAGATCTTGCTATCCTTCAATCAAGAAGCCCATCCTGCGCAGTAAAGCAGATCTATGACGGAAGCTTTTCTGGAAAGCTTGTAGACGGACAGGGCATATTCGCTCAAATGCTGTCTGAAAACGGGATTAAAGTCATGGATGTAGAGGATATCTGAAATTTGCTATTAACGGACAAAAAACAAAATAGGTCAGCTTATTTTGTCATTTAAGTCATTTATAAAGCAGACTGATACGGTTAAGATAGTATCATAGAAATATGGTTTTGTTTCACGAAGGGAGGATAAATATGGGATACTTTGATGAGAGCGTATATGGGATCGATATGAATCTTGACGGAAGAACAGACTGGAAAGACGATGTTATGATAGTATCTATGATAGAGGAAGAGGAACGCAAAAGACCTGCTGACGAAGTGAGTGACTATGACTTTGACTAAGTCTTAAGGGGGGAGAATATGGACGAAAATGAAAGACAAAGGTCTTATTACAACAAAAAGCTGATAAAGCAGAGCTTCAGTAATGAGCTTAAAAAGTCTCATAAAGTAAGAGCAAGAGATCTGATACTTACGATCATCGGAAGCTTTATCGCAATGGCTGTTATCGATCTTATCGCAATAGAGCAGCTTATTGGAAACAATGTTGCTGTATTTATTTTGGAGGCTGTAATAATAGCACTGTCGATCCAGATAGTGTTTCTTATAGCAGGAAAGATCATACCGGTAAAAGATAAGGATGATATATCGGATACACAGAAATGAACAAATGCCAGATCGGAAGAATCCGACTGGCATTTTTGCTGTAATTATGTATTAATAACATGATATGATCTCATATTTTGCATCTGATATCCTTTATATCTTGGCCATATGACAGTATAATCGATTTAGAATAAGACGTGTATGAGAAAGGAAATATGATGATCAACTGTCCTAAATGCAATGAACTGATAGGTGAAGAACTGACAGCCTGCCCTATGTGCGGATATGATTTTACAGATAAAGACATAGCGGAAATAAAAAAGATCCTAAGTGAAAGAGAATCAAAGGAATATCAGTACAGGAAAGAACTCATAGAAACATATGCAAAGAAAAGACGAAATCTCGGACTTATTTATCTGATTTGTCTTGCACTCATATTTGTCGGTATGTTCTTAACACTTTCGACAGATAATGTGATCTACGTCAATATCCTTGCGCCCGGCGGGATGATAGCTGCTGTTTCTTCCCTGATCATCGGGCATATAAACGGAACACTGTGCTGCCCGTATTGCGGGGCATCATTATATAGAAACAACAGAAAATACTGCTCCTTTTGCGGAAAGAGGATCAACTGATAAAACGAAAAAAGAACAGCGCCTGGAAAAACTTATATGTGCTGGATAACAGATCGGCACAGATTTTATGAAAGCGAGAATACAGATAATGAACGAAATTGAAAGAAGAGAAGTTAAAGAAGCTATAGATGCAGCCGATGATGCGCTGTATCATTTAAAGGAAGCAAGAAGCTATTTAAGCAGCGCCAGCAACTGGGGACTGTTTGACCTTTTAGGCGGCGGATTTATATCGGGCCTTTTAAAGCATAGCAAGATGGGAAGAGCGGAATCCGAGGTTGAAGCAGCCAAGGCCGCCCTTGCCAGATTCAGCAAAGAACTTCATGATGTCAGCGGATACAGCTCAATACACATCGACGGGCTGTTAACCTTTGGAGATTTCTTCTTTGACGGATTTTTGATGGATGTGATCGTACAGTCCAAGATAAGCGATGCAAAGAAGCAGTGTGATAAGACGATCAAACAGGTTGAGAGCATTAAAAAGGAACTTGAAGCAAGAAGGTAGGGTAAAAAGGGGGATGAGATGATACTTGGATTTGTGATATGGAGCCTGATGGCTCTTATGATCGCCGGACTTGGGATATATTCACTTAGATCAGAAAAAGCCGTGGGATTCTTTGCAGGTGTTGAGCCACCAAAGGTAAAGGATGTAAAGAAGTATAACAAAAGTGTTGCCGTGATGTGGTTTGTTTATGCAACCCTACTTGAGATCTGCGGGATACCGCTTCTGTATCTTGAGCAGAATTCCGCTGGATTTGTCCTGCCGATCCTAGGTACTGTTTTATTTACGATTGCACTTATCATTGTATATACTCTGATAGTAAACAAAAACAAGGCATAGCAGTTTATTGCAGACAGGATATGAACGGTTTTAAAACAAAGAAAGAATTGGTTTAAATCAGTTCATGAGCTGTTTGACCAAATACAGCAAAACAGATTGAATTCATATGAGAGATTTAAACGTGATAACATTATAGAAATTAAAACAGCCTAGAGTAAGTCGTATAGATAAGGAAAAACAGCGATCTTGAGTTAAGTAGAGAAATGAGGAGTTTACATGCCTATATGGTTGATAGTGATCATAATTCTAGTACTGATATATCTGATATACAGTCTATTCTCATGGATAGGAGATCATATAGTTTACTTATGTATTACAGCAGTGGCCATTGCATTGATAGTAGCTTTGGGGAGATACTTTGTTAGTGCCGTACCTGCATTGATAGCAATAGCATTAGTGGGATTTGGCTGCTATCGGATATACAAATACTTTGAAAAAAGGGAAGAACAGAAAAAGGAACTCAACAAGAAGAAAGAATATATAGAAGAGGTGGAAAAACTTAAGCTTGATTCTGAAGTCGAAGAGGTATTGATCAAAGGGTATTCTTTCGTCGAATCATTGAGGGCGTACAACGATAAGATTCCTGATGAAAAAATGTCTGAATCTATTGATCAACTGGAGAACACGACTAAAAAGATCTTTGATGAAGTGAGATTACATCCTGATAAAATAAGCAAACTGAGAAAACTGATGGATTATTATCTGCCGACTGTTGATGGGATTCTATCAAAATATGCCGGTTATGATGCCAATGAGATATCAAGTGAGAATATTGAAGACTCTAAAGCCAAAGTGTCGGAATCCATGGATATCATCAATGAGGGATTCAATAGTATTCTAAATAGCTTGTTTTCCGAAGACAAAATGGATATTACTTCTGAAGTGGTAGTTCTTAAGCAAATGTTTGAGGGAGACGGCTTGATCGATCCGAGGATAAAAAAGAACAAAGAAACCGAGAATAATGAGCTGAAGAAGTAATAGCACCTCTGAAAACGGTCCAGGTTATATCATATTTTTGATAGTTTGAGCTGCTTTTACGGATTACTTCTCATCGATCGATCCGGGGCAAATCCTTTGTTTTGTCAATAAACTATAAATGTATCAGTCTAAGGAACTTCAAATGAAGTTCCTTTTTGCATGGACTCAAGTATAACTTGAGTTTCATATTGAAACTTAAATCCATACTTGCTACTATAGAATCAGGATCTCTCCTATCATTAGCATGTAGGAGGAAGACTTATGGACAGATATGAAACATCTTTAAGACAGACGGTAGGAAAAAGCATGAGCTTAGCAGAGAATATCAAGGCGTTAAGAGAAGAGAATAACCTCACGCAGGAACAGGTCGCAGAGGCTTTGGGAGTGAGCTTTCAGGCCGTATCGGCATGGGAGAGGAATGAGTATAAGCCAGATACGGACAAGCTCATAAAACTGGCTGAGCTGTTTGATGTATCAATTTCGGCTATCGCTGAAGAAAAACACAGAGCATTCAAGACAAAAGAAGCGATATACAACTGGGAGCATATGAAGACCTATGTAAAGACTACCGCAAGAAACCTTGGTCTTTATGAAACTCTAAAGGCTGTAGACTACGCAGTAGAAGCTCATGAAGGGCAAAAGAGAAAACGATCTCTAGTGCCATATATATATCATCCTCTTAATCTTGCCTGTCATGCGCTTTCCATGGATATAGTCGAGGATGAGATCATTGCAGCTTGCATGCTCCATGATGTTGTTGAAGACTGCGGCAAGACGCTTGAAGAGCTGCCGGTTAATGACGAGACAAAAGAACTGGTAAGACTGCTTACAAGAGAGAAAGCTCCGATACAGAAGCGGGATGAGATAAATGAGGAGTATTATCTTAGGATAATCAAAAATCCCAAGGCTGCGCTCATCAAATGCATGGACAGATGCAATAATCTTACGACCATGTCATGGGGACT
>CADAPR010000118.1 GCA_902789785.1 uncultured Lachnospiraceae bacterium | reverse complement strand
CCTGTCTTTTTCGTTCTGATCGACAACGATCTCTCCCTTGGTTGAAAAGGCAGCCTCAACGGGCATACCGTCAGATACGTACCATGCATCTGTCACAAGAGCTGTTACATATACTTCGTCAAACAGGATATACTCGGTATCTCCCATCTTCATGGAGCGATCCTTATCAAAAAAGCCCATCCCGAGCGTTTCCTTGATCTTTTTGCATCCGTCTTTTCCGATAAACCAGACACTTCCCGAAGCTACTTTCTTCTCTCCGTAATCTTCTACTATCTTTCCTATGATCGCGAATGCTTCCTCCGATCCGTCACCGTCAAAGTCCTTCTGATCAAACATAACGACTTCATCTTCTTTTACAGAGGCGATCTTGATCAGATAACTCTTTAAGCTTGGTTCATCCTCTTTGACTTCTTCAGACGGCTTAACTTCCTTTGTCGGCTCTGATTCTTCTTTTTCTACCTTGACAACAGGCTTTGTCAGCTCTTTAGTTTCTTCTTCATCATCCTCTTTGTCAATATCTTCAACCTGTTCATCTTCTGTCTTAGGTTCATCATTACCTTTTGAGCAGGCAAAGAGACTAAATATGCAAAGAATCATCAATAAATATACAGATAGCTTTTTTCTCATCGCTTGATTCCTTCCGTTAGAGCTTTATGACTACATTTATATTTTTATCTACAAGCTGCATAAATCTCTCGCCGTCTAGTTTATCCCCGACTAGACTTCCGTAGTGTGTCGGTATGGCATACATTGAATTGATCTTATTTATTAGCGCAGCTGCTTCCTTATAATTCATCGTATACGTCCCGCCGATCGGTACCATTGCTATATCACATTTCACATTTTCAGCTTCATGAGTCGCATCCGTATCTCCCGCGATATATATCCTTGTATCGTCTAAATTTATGATATATCCGACCCATCCCGCTCTTTTGGGATGAAAGGGTTTTAGCCTGTTGTAAGCTGGAACTGTCTCAAACAAAAGGCCATCAGTTTCATATCTTTTACCGGGCTCAACACGGATAACGTTATCACAAGACGTGCCTTTTTTAATACGCGCTTCAATAGACGCAGGAATAACAAATACCGTCTTTTCATTCATTATCTTAAGAATGTCAGGCATTGACATATGATCATAATGGTCATGAGTTATGAAGATATAATCCGCATCATGTACTTCTTGCCCTATATCGAGCGGATCTACATATATGATCTTTGACGAATCAATCCTTATGCTGCTTTGTGTGTTCACTGATATATTAGAAATATCCATACCCTCTCCTATTCTTCTTCAGAGTTTTTTTTCTTAATATACGGTCGTATATAGAAATGAAAAAATATAAATATGAACATGCAAAAACTTGCTTCGACTAATACAAGAGCGAAAATGTTCTCCCATAGGCTTTCTCCGTTTCGTATACAGTTTATGAAATACCAGAAAGCTATGATACAGATAAAAATGAAAAACAAGATTAGAACGCTAAAGAATAGCGGCGTCAGATAATACTCAAATTTCTCATACCTATCTTTATCTGTATAGCAAAATGTCATCACGCAAAAGAACAATGTGATCACTATAAAAAGACAGGTAAGCGCATTCAGATAGCAATAGTTTTCTACATATGCAAATATCGATAAACCCACTCCCAGCAAACAGAAGAAGATCATGATTCCAAGAGTGGCTTTATACTTACGCGGATATTCAATATCTGGTCTCCTTGCCGGATCAAAGATGCCGGGTCTTTTAAATATCGCAGGCTCATCACCTTTTATCATCTTTAAAAGGCCTTCACAGGCTTCTTCTTCGGTATCGTAAACGCGTGGATTGGTCTTTTGTCCGTGCTCTCCGTAGAATATCTCCCATTTCCCGTTTTCAAGCTTAATAAGATTAAAACACTCCTCATAATACGGACTATCTCCGATATTAACCGAGCGTTCATTAATCCACATCTTTTTAAGTTCTGTTTTTAACTGTGCTATATCCATAGTTTCCCCCCTTCTCTATTTCCCATTATAATAGAATGATGTTCCTTTGTCATGATAAGCAAAACAAAAGCTCAGCATCATATCCGTATCCGGATCGATCACTGAGCTTTCTCATCTTCTGCTTTTCCTTTTTTCGATCATAAGTCTTGGCGCTTTTTTCGCTTCTTGTCACGGGATCAAATTCTCCCCAGGTGTTTCGCATCTTTGAATAATACTCCTTTTTTGCTTTCTTGCTTCGCTTGTCAAGCGATACATACTTTTTCATAACACTTTACTCCATTCATCTTCCTTAAATCCTGCAAGTACATTTTTATCTGTTACAAGCAGAGGTCTCTTAACGAGCATACCGTCTGATGCGAGCAGTTTAAACATCTCATCCTCACTCATATTATCAAGCTTCTTTGAAAGCTGCATTTCACGATAGAGCTGTCCGCTTGTATTAAAGAATTTCCTTAAAGAGAGGTTGCTCTTTGCGTGTAGCTTCCTTAGAGTCTCCTCATTCGGATTATCTTTCTTGATATCGATAAGTTTATATTTAATATCATTATCATCCAGCCATTTTAAAGCTTTCTTGCATGTTGTGCAGCGCTCATAACAGTATACTTTTACCATATATATAGATCCTCCGCCTACTCTATCTTTACTATAGGCATAGCCTGTGTGTCAAGTCTTCACAAGAAAACTTGACACCTCTTATGTAATATTTTCATCCCGATCATTTGATCAGGATGCTTAAGTTCCTGATGGGATTCGAACCCATACCTAAGGTTTTGCAGACCTTTATCCTTACCATTAGACCACGGGAACATTTTTTGCTGCAGGCTCCTTTGGATCTAAACCGAGATCTTACGGTTTTGGAGACCGATGTGTTAGCCGTTACACCAAAAGCCTTTACGCTCACGACAGGATTCGAACCTGCGAGGCCGATCAGCCCACTTCCTTAGCAGGGAAGTACCATAAACCACTCGGACACATGAGCAAAGTATCCCCAGAGCGACTCGAACGCTCAACCTACGGATAAAAGTCCGTTGCTCTCATCCATTTAAGCTACGGGGACATACAGGCAAAACCGGATTCGAACCGGTGCTTCAGGAGTCAAAGTCCTGTGTGCTTCCGCTACACCATAAGCCTTTATAAACAACCGCAGCAGGGATCGAACCTGCAGCCTCATGATTCAGAATCATGCGCTCTGCCAATTGAGCTATGCGGCTTTGAAAAATATCCCCGGAGGGAATCGAGCCCCCACTTTACCGGTTCGTAGCCGGTTGTTTTAATCCATTAGACTACAGGGACATACGCCGTGCCCGGGATTTGAACCCGGATATCCTTTTGGAATGCCGGTTTTCAAGACCGGTGCTGTACCAGTTGAGCCAACACGGCAATAAAAAACGGCTGCCTCCGTTATAGGAAACAGCCGTAAGGACCAGACTTTTCTTAAGTCATATTTCCTATAGGATCATGCAGATATCGGAGTGCATCATAAACACACCAGCTGCGATTAAGCAACTGGCTGATAACTCTGTTTGAATCTGTCTTTTTCATTATCATTGTGTTCATGATCTTTTCCTTTTACATGTTCATGAATGCCATCATCTTCTCGACATCATACTCACGTAAGATCTGAGCATCTGATCCGCATTCGATAATCTTATCAGTTACTATGACATCGGCTTGACTGATATCTTTAACTGTTTCTTTTGCCATCATCTCAAAGAATGTATAGACATTTATGGTATCTGTTATGTCAAAATAGTCAAGCAGAAAATCCATCTGCGTTGTTCCGGCAACACTTGCGTTTGACTCTCTTGCAGTGTTTAACCATATAAGATCGTTCTTTTCAAGGTCGATACCGAAAAGATATGCAAAAGTGCTGTTACAGTTTATCACAAATGATGTCTTTACCGTCTTTGGTTCAAAGACGTTTCCTGAATCAAGTATATCTCTTGTCATATATCCTGCTTTGCAGAAACACTTGTCAAAAGACTTTCTTGAATATACATTGTCACAAAGTATCATGTAGCGCATATCAGGATACATCTTTTTGACCTTTAAAATATCGATATCAAAGTATTCCGATCCGCCGTTAAACCCGCTTGTCTGATCCCCTGAGTAGGTTATCGCATCAGACTGTTTTCCGGCCATTGTTCTCCATGAAAACTCTGTTTTATTGCCGTCATTATCGATGCCGAAAACAGAAAGGTCGATATCGTCAACCTTTTCCCAGTATGTGAACGCACGGATCTTTTTGCAGTCATCGATATGGATCCTTGAACCTCTTGTCAGAGTACCGAATCCGCCCTGAGCAGTGCTCTCCTGGATAGGAAGAGCATAATTTTCCATGTCAGGATCGATATATACCTTTCCAAGTCTGTCCTTTAATACATCCTTAAGGTTCATTTTAAGCCTGTCACATATCATATTGATCTGCTCGTCGGATATATGTGATCTTCTGCTTGTCATCTCATCTGAAGTTTCCGTGTGTATCTTAAGCTTATTATGCTTAGTAAACTTAAATGTTCTTTCCGAACATGACCTATAATGAGCATACTGGATAAGAAGCTGAATAAGAACGATCACATTCTTTGTATCGATGCTGTCAAGCACATAGTCAAGATCTTTCTTTGTTTCACATCTGCTTATTATGTAGTTGAGATTACGCAAAACTGCTGAAGATCCTTTTCCCTTCTTTAATGTATCCACGGCTTTTCCAATGCTCTTATCTGTCATCTGTCTTTCAAATTCCGAAAAGACGGATTCGTTTCCGGGTGAGCGCATAGCATAAACAAAGTGCTTTGATTCATCACTCACTGGCTTGTAGTGGATGTGATGAAGCAGACCGTTCCATGTCTTTTTCTTCTCATAACAGTTTCTGATGTCGCATCTTCCTGCTTCAAACAGTCTGTTCATGATCTTTATTATGAACTTTCTGTCCTGATTCTTCAGATTGAGTTTATTGATATCGTTGTTCTCATACTCTGAATAGTTTATCTGATCAACAACCTTTATCACATCGGACATATGCAAGAAGTCTGCATAAACAGTGTTTCTTGTATCGACCAAAAGCCTTATTGCTGTATTCTTTGAAGCGATGTCCTTTATCTCGTATGAGAAATCGTCAACATACTCCTTTACAAGCATGAACTGCTCATCGCTTAAAGGTCTTGTAGACGATAACAGATCAGTTACCATATCTCCAAGGATCATGACTGCTTCTTGGGAAGTGACAACTTTAAATTCCTTTATATCCGCACTCTCCTTAAATGCTATACGATCAAAGTTATCTTCAAAGAGCGAATGACCCGCCTTAGAAAAATCACCAAATCCGTATGTCTGCACATAATGAAGCAGCTGATCAAACAG
>CADAPR010000117.1:5400-6631 GCA_902789785.1 uncultured Lachnospiraceae bacterium | reverse complement strand
TCTATATATATTATGCGTTCTTAAGTGATTCCTGAACTGCTTCGAATTCCTTTGTGATCTCTTCACTGGGTGCCTTTGTAAGAAGGCTTACAGCTATGTTGAATACGAAAGCTACTATGAATGCCGGTAAAAGCTCATATATATTCAAAGCTCCGCCAAGAGGCCTTACAAGGAATTTCCATATGAATATCATCGCTCCTCCGCTTACCATTCCGGCAAGTGCTCCGTAGAGGTTTGATCTCTTCCAGAAAAGAGCAAGCAAGACTGTCGGACCGAATGCCGCACCGAAACCTGCCCATGCAAACGATACGATATTAAATACCGAGCTGTTGGGGTTCCATGCGATGATAACACCTATGACAGAAACGATCCCAACAGTCGCACGAGCGATGATCATCTCTGTCTTTGCATCTATGTCTTTCATGAACACTTCTTTTAAGATGTTCTGTGATACGCTCGAGCTTGCTGCCAAAAGCTGTGAGTCTGCTGTTGACATTGTTGCAGCAAGGATTCCCGCAAGGATGAGACCTGCAAGGAGAGCTGCCAAAACTCCGTGGCTGGCGATAAGCTGAGATATAACTATTATTACCTGTTCGCCGTCTGCAAGCTGTTCGATAACGCCCTTGTTGCTCATTGCGCATCCCATGATACCGATAAATACGGCAACGCCGAGTGAGATGAATACCCAAACGGTTGCAACTCTTCTTGAGAGCTTAAGCTTTGAAGGGTTCTCTATAGCCATGAATCTTAAAAGGATATGAGGCATTCCGAAGTATCCGAGTCCCCATGCGAGTGTTGATATCTTTGTTATGAATCCGTAATCGACAGAATTGCCGGTTGCCGCATCATGCATCGCGTTAAGATCAAAGAAGCCAGCGATGCTTCTTGCATTGTCCATTACAGCGCCCATTCCGCCGACACTGTTAACACCGTAGATAACGATGACAACAAGAGCAAATGTCATGATAACGCTCTGCCAGAAGTCGGATGTCGATGCTGCCATGAATCCGCCCAGTGTCGTATAAAAGATTATAACGAGTGCGAATACGATCATTGCCGTATGATACTGCTTGGTCGTAAGCTCGCTTGTTGTTGAAAAGAGTCTTCCGAAGAGCTTTCCGCATGCGGAGAATCCTGATCCTACATAGGGAACAAAGAAGATCACTATGATGATCGCGCTTATTACCGAAAGTATCCTCTTGTCATCTCTGTATCTGTTAGAGAAGAATAT
>CADAPR010000117.1:0-5389 GCA_902789785.1 uncultured Lachnospiraceae bacterium | reverse complement strand
CCGAATGCTGTCCAGAATGCATCCGCAAGACCTGTCATGTATGCAACGCCCGGAACGCCCATCAATAGATAGCTGCTCATGTCGCTGGCTTCAGCGCTCATCGCAGTTACAAAGGGTCCGAGTTTTCTTCCGCCAAGGAAGTACTCGTCTGTGTTGTGGCTGTTTCTCTTGAATGACCAGATACCGATGCCTATTACAAATGCCATGTAGGCGATGATCGATATCATGATACCGATAGTGGATGTGCTCATTTGATACTCCTCTCTTTATATATATGCAGGTTTATTCCTCTCCCGCTTTAAGCCTGTCAGCCTGTTCCTTCTGAGTAGCCGGATCAAACGACAGGATGGGTTCTATGTCTTCGTTTTTAAGTCTTCTTGATATATAGTTTCTTAAGATCTTTACAACAACGGGTGAAAGCGATATCACGCCGATAAGGTTGGGGATCATCATAAGTCCGTTGAAAGTATCGGATATATCCCAGGCAAGAGAGCTTGTCATAAGCGAACCGCTCACTACCATGAGTACGAAGATGACTCTGTATATCTTTGTTCCCTTTATGCCGAACAGATACTCAACAGCCTTGCTTCCGTAGTGCGACCAGCCAAGGACAGTCGTGAATGCAAAGAGTAGCATCGCGATAGCGACAAACCACTGGCCGAAGCGACCGAATACGTTTCCGAATGCCGTAGCAACAAGTGTCGCATCATCTACTCCCTCTGCTGCAAGACCCGTTGAAAGATCGATCGCACCGGATGAGAGTACAACGACAGCTGTCATGGTACATACGACAAATGTATCTGCAAATACTTCAAAGATTCCCCACAGTCCCTGCTTGATGGGCTCGACTACGTTTGAGTTTGAGTGAACCATAACGGATGAACCAAGACCTGCCTCGTTTGAGAATACGCCTCGTTTGCATCCCTGTGTTATAACTGTCTTTATCATTATTCCCGTTGCTGCTCCGCCTACGGCCTTTACGCCGAATGCGAACTTAAAGATAGCAACAAACATGGCGGGAACGACTTTTATATGAAGGATGAAGATGATGAGTGCTCCGATGACATAGATGACTGCCATGAATGGAACTACTCTTTCCGCAACCGCAGCTATCCTCTGAAGACCGCCGATTATTATTACGCCTGCGATCAGCATGAGAACTATGCCGATAGTCAGGTTTACGGCATTGATATCGCCGTAGATAACGGGTGCGTTTACATTTGCAAAGAATGCGCTCTTTAGGTTAGCCGTTATCTTGTTTACCTGGCCCATGTTTCCTATACCGAAGCTGGCAAGGATCGCAAAGAGCGAGAAAAGGACTGCCAGTACGCCGCCTATCTTTTCATAGCCTTCTATCTTTCCGAGACCGTCCTTAAGATAGTACATGGCGCCGCCGCTCCATTCGCCTTCCTTGTTCTTTCTTCTGTAGTAGATACCAAGGACATTTTCGGAAAAGTTTGTCATCATTCCAAAGAATGCCGCTATCCACATCCAGAATACGGCGCCCGGTCCTCCGATGACTATAGCAGCGCTGACACCTGCGATGTTTCCGGTGCCTATCGTTGCCGCAAGAGCCGTGCAGAGCGCCTGGAACTGGGATACGCTTCCCTTGTCGTCATTGCTCCTTGATCTCTTGTCAAATACTCCTCCGACAGTCTTCTTCATCCAGTGCTTTATATGTGTCACCTGGAAGAATCCTGTAAGCAGTGTCATTACGACACCTACGCCGATAAGAAGCACGAGTCCTACCTGGACCCAGACAAATGTGTTGATCGCGTCATTTACTGCCGTGATCCTTTCGATAAACTGCTCCATGGTTAATCCCTTTCCTAATCTAGACTGTGAGTTTTACAGATTCATAGTCTTTGTCTATCTCGTTTCTTACTATTGCCTTTATATGTGAATCTCTTCTGTCTGCAGAGATTATCTCTCCGCTCTCAAGCTTAAGATCGATAGTTCCGTCTTTTCTTATTATGATGTCCTGAAATCTTACTATGACTTCTGCCTTGCAGGCTTTTCCGTCAGCCTGGCTTATAACCGATTCATAGCACAACTTTATATCGTTTACGTGAGTCCCTGTCTTTCCGTAGCTCTCTTCTCTTAATACATTAAGATAAGAAGATATATAGTTTGGAGATGACCATTTAAAGGTCGTCTTCTTGTTTACGTATACGGGCATGAGTCCCGCATCGCAGAATATCCTCATTCCGTACTCGTTTGCATCCGTAAACAAAGTTAAAGCCTCTTTTTTCAAAGAGGCCATCATCTCATCCGTTATCTGATCAGTATCTGTAATGTATCTGTCAACGTCCTCTACGATGTATTCCTTAATGCACTCTTCGCTGTCCACTGTCGCCTTATAGTCGAGCTTTTCAAGATCGGCCGCATCAAAAACGGCCCTGACTCTTATCGTTTCTCCCGCATCGTAGTATTCTTTTTCATCTATTATCTGATATGTCACAACATCCTTAAACTTTGTATTGCTCGCATCTAAGCTTGCAGTCGCCAAAGGAGCGATGCCTTCAAAGTTTATATCAAGCCCTTCAAAGAGGTCGTTCTCGCTTACAGGTGTTGCAGCGACAAGGCCGCTTACCGTATAGTGCATGTCGCTTGCCTTGACTTTTAGATTGTAAGTCTTTGCAGCATTCTTGTCATATTTAAAGCTTATCGTGACTTCATCGCCGTTTGTAAGTCCGCTTGACTTAGAAAAGTCAACGGATACGGTCTCATAAAAGGCGCCGTACTTTTCATCTACATCGACAGTTGCAGTAAGCACTCCTTCTCCGTCAAATCCCGTGAGTGTTATATGAGTCACGTCCTTAAGATCGATCGTAGTCTTGCTCGCATCATTTAAAAATACATATAAAACCGTAAAGAGCACGGCAACAAGAGCGCACACGAAGCACACTCTTAGATATATCTGTCTTGTTCTTTCCTGTTTTGTCATTCTTCTTCTGGCCATTTTTAATCCCTCTTATTGATCCCTCTTTTAATGTCCCATACGAAGAATATTACCAAAAGTCGACTCTTACGTCAATTCCTTATAATTCTCGATGATGTGATTGTACATGGTCCTGACAGCAGGCGCCATGAAATCTCTGTTCATGACAGCGATGCCTATTATCCTGCAGGGATTGCCCCTTAACGGATATATGTTCACATCATATGGTATATCATTCATGCAAAGCTTGGGCATGAGGCATATGCCAAATCCCTTTTCAACAAGCTTTACCGTCGAAAGATCATCCACCACGTGATAATTTGACTGTACCGTCAGTTTGTTTTCCTTTAAAAAGTTCTGGATATCGGCATCGGTACATTCTCTCTGTGTAACAAAGGAATGATTCCTCATCTCTTCTATCTCTATATATTCGCCGCTTGGCTTCATGCTCTTTGGCAGTACGCACAAAAGCGGATCCTTGCACAAGGGCTCTATCGGGATGTCTCCCGCACTCGATACCGACAAAAATCCCAGATCGACCACTCCGTTTTTAAGCCAGAATGCGACCTCGTCGTAGCTGCCCTGGTAGACTTCTATCTTTACTCCGGGGTATTTCTCCTCAAACGAGCTCATTATCTGGGGAAGCCAGTTGGTGCACACGCTCGAGAAGACTCCTATCTTTACCTTGCCGGCCTTTAGTCCGTTCGTCTCTGCGATGAACTGCTGCAGCGACTCGTCGCTGTTGAGTACCGCATTGACATAAGGCAGAAGATGTTCGCCGTAGTTTGTGAGCGTCACTCCGTTCTTGCTCCTTGTTAAGACCGAAAAGCCAAGCTCGGATTCCATGGAGCTTATCGCATGGCTTATGGCTGAAGGAGTAAGTCCCAGTATATCCGCCGCTTTTCTGAAACTGCCTATATCCGCGACGGTCTTGAAAACCTGATAGGTGAGTAATGTCATCTTTTATCCTTTACTTTGCGCATTTGTAGAGCAGATCTTCCCATCTTCTGTCGACTTCTGCCTGGAACTGCTCGATCAGATCCTCGTTTCCTTTCTTGAACAGGTGCTTGAATCTTCCCTGTTCTCTTAAAAAGTCCTCGATAGGAAGCTTCTTTTTAGGCTCGTAGCTTAATGTCCACTTGCCGTGTTCAACTTCAAACAAGGGCCAGTAGCATGTCTCGACTGCAAGCTTGCATATCTTCATGATATCGCTGGTTTCATATCTCCATCCTCTCGGGCATGGAGCGAGTACGTTTAAGAATGCCGCACCCTCTGTATAGATCGCTCTCTCGCTCTTTACATACAGATCCTTAAAGTCCTGTGTAAGAGTTGTCTGAGCTACATATGCCACATCATGATCTGCGATGATGCTCGCAAGATCCTTTCTGTTCTGCATCTTTCCGTTTGACTGCTTTCCTACGGGTGTTGTAGTTGTATCGGCAAACATGGGGGTAGCGCTACTTCTCTGGATACCCGTGTTCATGTATGCTCCGTTATCGTAGCAGACATAGACCATGTCATGGCCTCTTTCCATCGCTCCCGATAACGACTGGAAACCTATATCATACGTACCGCCGTCACCGCCAAACGTTATGAACTTGAAGTTCTCCTTGTCATCAAGACGGCCTCTTTTCTTAAGCGCTCTGTAGGCTGTCTCCACGCCTGAAAGAGTTGCGCCCGCATTCTCAAAAGCGTTGTGAATGTAGCTGTCTTCCCATGCGGTATAGGGATACATGTATGTGCTGACTTCCAAACATCCGGTTGCGTTTCCGATGACTGCTCTGTCGCCTTCATGAAGAGCACGCAGCACTCCTCTTACCGCTATGGTGGCGCCGCAGCCTGCACACATGCGGTGACCGGGTGCTAATCGCTCCGGTTTATTCATTACTTCCTTGAAATTATAATTACCCATCTTTACTGCTCCATCTTGTCTCTTAAGCCAATGTACTTAAACTGCTCGATCCTTGTTCCATTTAAAACGTGATCCTCAAGCTCGTCAAATATCCTGTATACGTGATCTACCGTAAAGTCTCTTCCGGCTAGTCCGTAGATGTAGTTGACTGCCTCGATATATACCTTTTCTCTGTAAAGGCCTGCCATTATCTCGCTTCCAAGAGGACCGCCGTTTGTGTTGTAGCTCTCGCATCTGTCCATTATGGCAACGGCCTTGCAGCCCTTAAGAGCGTTTGCAATCTCTGTTGCAGGGAAGGGTCTGAAGACTCTAAGCTTTATCACTCCGACTTTCTTTCCCTTTGCTCTCATGTCATCAACTGCCTGCTTTGCTGTTCCTGCCGCAGATCCGATGATGACCATTATGTAGTCTGCATCCTCAGTCCCATATTCTTCAAAGAGTTCAAATCCTCTTCCTGTAAGTTCCTTATACTTCTTTGCTACATCGATGATGACCTGCTTTGAAGCCTCCAGTGCAAGCTCCTGATTCTTTCTTGC
>CADAPR010000116.1 GCA_902789785.1 uncultured Lachnospiraceae bacterium | reverse complement strand
CGGAAGATTTGAAAAACCCAGCTGTTCGATCTTTTCAATCTTCTTTGCTGCAGATGCAAGTATATCGACGCCGTCTGCGCCGTATATCTCTTTTGCAACCGTCTCGATCTTCTTTGCGATCGGCATATCATCAGGGTAAAGCAATTTAAAGTCAGAAGGTTTTTCAAGTGCTTCCAAAACCTTGTTTGCAAGATTTATACCGCCTTCTCCGCCTTTCTCCCAGACTTCGCTGAGCGCAAATGATGCGCCTCTTTCCTCGCAGAATTGTTTTACGTACTGAGTCTCTTTATCGGTGTCACTCACAAACGCATTTAACGTCACTACTATCGGGACACCATATTTCTTAAGATTTTCGATATGCTTTTCTAAGTTTACGATTCCCTTCTTCAAGGCATCAAGATCTTCCCGGCCAAGTTCTTCCTTCCTAACCCCGCCATTATACTTGAGAGCACGGATTGTTGCAACCAAAACTATCGCATCCGGAGCAAGATTTGCTTTTCTGCATTTGATATCGAGGAATTTTTCTGCTCCAAGATCAGCCCCGAAGCCTGCCTCGGTGATGCAGTAATCAGCCATCTTTAATGCCGTCTTTGTCGCACGCACAGAGTTGCATCCGTGAGCTATATTAGCAAAGGGTCCTCCATGAACAAGTGCAGGAGTATGTTCCAAAGTCTGGATAAGGTTGGGCTTTATTGCATCCTTTAAAAGTGCAGCCATAGCTCCTACCGCCTTGAGATCTTTTGCTGTTACCGGATTACCGTCCAGATCATAGGCAACTATTATCTGAGAAAGCTTCTTCTTAAGATCATCCATATCCTCTGCAAGACATAGGATAGCCATTATCTCAGAAGCAACAGTTATAACAAAGTGATCTTCTCTCACAAAACCATCTGCTTTAGAGCCGAGACCGACAACTATATTCCTTAGCACTCTATCATTCATGTCTTCGCATCTTTTCCAGATGATCTGTCTTGTGTCTATTCTTAGTTCATTGCCCTGCTGGATATGATTATCCAGCAAAGCTGCCAAAAGATTATTTGCACTTGTTATCGCATGAAAATCTCCAGTGAAATGCAGGTTGAGATCTTCCATGGGAACTACCTGTGCATATCCGCCTCCTGCAGCTCCTCCCTTGATACCAAAGCACGGACCAAGAGACGGCTCTCTGAGTGCTATGACAGCTTTCTTTCCTAGTTTTCCAAATGCCTGGCCCAGTCCAACTGTCGTGGTCGTCTTTCCTTCTCCTGCCGGTGTAGGATTTATGGCAGTCACTAAAATAAGTTTCCCATTTTTGTTATCTTTTATCCTGTTGATGTACTCATCGGAAAGCTTTGCTTTATACTTTCCGTATAATTCGATCTCATCCTTATCTATTCCGAGTGACGCAGCGACGTTCTCAATGTTTTCGAGTTTCGCTTCCTGTGCAATCTCAATATCACTTTTTGCCATGTGTCTTACTCCTTATACGTATTCTTCAACAAATGCTTCAAACTGCTCTCTGCTCATTATGATATCTCTAGGCTTTGTACCCTGTTCCGAGCCAACAACTCCTGCTTCACACAGCTGGTCCATTATCCTTGCCGCTCTGTTAAAGCCTATCTTGAATTTTCTCTGAAGATTACCGATTGAAGCTTTATCAGCATCGATGATAAAATATCCTGCCTGAGCAAATAATTCATCATACTGCGAATCTTCATTTGACATGCCTCCCGAAGACGAAGACACGCTCATCTTCTCGACGCCAGAAAGAGCCTGTTCGCCGAAATCATTGTGCAGACGCTGCTCCTTTACAAAGTCGACCACTTCTGAAACTTCCTTATCAGAAACAAATGCTCCCTGGATACGTGCTGGCTTTGTATATCCCTGAGGATAAAACAGCATATCGCCCTTGCCCAAAAGCTTTTCTGCTCCGTTCATATCAAGGATCGTTCTCGAATCGACACCAGATGATACAGCAAATGCTACTCTACTGGGCATATTTGCTTTTATAAGCCCCGTAATTACATCAACCGAAGGCCTCTGTGTTGCTAATATCAGATGAATACCGCAGGCTCTTGCAAGCTGTGCAAGACGACAGATTGCTTCTTCCACTTCTTTCGCAGCGACCATCATTAGATCTGCCAGCTCATCTACTATGATCACTATCTGAGGCAGGTGCTTGTATTCATCGTTGTTTTCTTCATCAACCTTTTTATTATACCCTTTAAGGTCTCTTACATTCAAATCTGCAAATTTCTTATACCTGTCAGTCATTTCAGCAACAGCCCAGTTAAGAGCTCCCGCGGCCTTTTTGGGATCTGTTACGACCGGAATCATCAGATGCGGAATGCCATTATATACATTCAATTCAACGACCTTCGGATCGACCATGATCAGCTGTACATCCTTCGGATCATGTTTATATATGATACTCATAATTATTGTATTTATACAAACAGATTTTCCCGAACCGGTACTTCCCGCAATGAGCATATGAGGCATCTTTGCTATATCAGCCACTATGACCTTTCCTGCGATATCCTTGCCTACTGCAAACACGATGTTCCCGCTAAAATCCTTAAACTCTTTGTCCTCAAAGAGTTCTCTTAGCATAACACCGCTGCTCTCACTGTTAGGAACCTCTATACCAACTGCCGACTTTCCCGGTATTGGAGCCTCTATCCTAATATCCTTTGCAGCAAGATGAAGTTTAAGATCATCCGCAAGGGAAGTAATACGGCTTACCTTTACACCTATTGCAGGCTCAAGTTCATATCTGGTAACACTCGGCCCCTGACTTATATCGGTAACTCTTGCACTCACTCCGAAACTATCAAGTGCATCCTCGAGTTTCTTCGCAGTCTCACTGAGAGTCGCCCTCGAATCAGATGCAGTTTTGGAACTGCCTTTTGACAAGAGCGATAATGGGGGAAATTTGTATTTCTTATTTGAATTCTCGTGGCTCTTAACGGTCGGAGCAACAATCTTTTCCTCAGTCTTTGGCGGTTCTTTTTCAATCGTAGCCATAACCGGTTTCTTTATAGGCTGAACAGGCGAAGGAGCCTCTTGGGGTGTTTCCTCCTCCATTCCAGCGATATGGAATCTGATACTGTTATCCAAAGGATTGCTGTCCTTAACTGTTATCCTTTCCTTAACGATCGGCGGATCGGTCTCTTTAAACGTTATCTCATGCATGTCATCGTGCTTTTTTGATGCCGGGTCATCTTTTAATGTTGTATTAACCGACACTCCTGAAACACGCTTATCCATGCGAAGGATATTTTCAGTTTCTTTGGCTTCTCTCTCTAGCCTTTTCTGCTCTCTTATACGCTGTCTTTCCTCAGCACTGTTTCTTCTCGGTCTTTGAGGTTGATCTTCATATTCTTCTTCATCTTGTTCAACTATGCGGTTACGCATATGCTCTCTGCGATACTCACCGGCTTCCTTAGCGGTATTCCTTATCTTGTCTGAACCGTTTATGAACAGATCGATAAAACCTTTACCGAGGATAAAGAGTGCGCAGATTACAATAACACACACATCTACACCGATCGTCGCACCTGTATCTATATATTTATTCAAAAAATACCCGATCGAACCACCGATCAGACCTCCACCGGCTCTTTCATCAAATCCTGTCATAAACAGATCTTTGATATTGTACTTATCGTTATAAGCCGTAAAGCCTTCTGTAACTTCAAATATTATTGCAATTGCAAAGAAAAGTATGACCGTTGCGATAATCTTTGTTTTTAATCTGCTGTCAGTCTGCTTTGATATCCACAAAAATGCCAAAAGGATAAGAATTACAGGAAAAACATAGGCCATCTTTCCAAATAGGCCAAACATGATTCCGCTTACAATATCCCCAAAGCTCCCGACCATTTTAAAATTACATAAAAACAGAAGGATACAAAGACAGACAGATCCTATGATCACTGCATAGTTAATTATTAGCAGATCCTCATCCGATATAGTCCTTGTATTCTTTTTATTCTTTGAATTTGTATTTGTCTTTCTTGTCGAAGTAGTCCGCGTATTCTTTGCAGATGTACCTCTTTTACCTGTATTGTTTGCCATGATAAGTAAATCTTTAAAAAATCACATAATAACCCATATTTTCAACCTTAATCATTTTATCACATAATCTTGCGTTCGTCACTCATAAAAAATACAATATTTTGTATATAAAGAAAAGCCCCGAAGGGCTTCTCTTATATATCATATTTATTATTTGTACTGTTTATCTCAACATCATAATGCATCCATGCTTCTGGAATCACACGTCCGTAATCCATCTCCCTGTGTACATGCTTCTTAGGCAATGGAAGCGGGTTTTCAATAAACTCGATCTCCTCAGTTTTAACCTCTTCAGGTTTGGCCTCTTCAAGCTTGACTTCTTCTTTGACGCTATCTTCAGTCGATATCATCATATGTGAAGATTCATCATCAAACTTAAATTCCTCAGATTTCTCTTCTGTCTCTTCCAGTTTATCTTCTTTGATGAGATCGATCGATTCATCTGTCTGGTCCTTAATGACAGGCTGTTCTGAATTGTCAAAAGAAAATGTTTCGACAGTCTCAATAGAACTGTCAGTTTTTTGTTCTTCCTTTACTTCTTCAAAAACAAAGCTATTGTTTGATCCGTTTCCGGAGAAATCAAAATCAGCTTCAGTGATGAGTTCTTCACCCGCAAACTCAGCCAGCGCTTCATCATTCTTGGCGTTCTCGATAGATTTTTCCACATCGAGCTTCTGTTCCAAAGCCTCCTGGAAAGAGAAGTCTTCATCGCCCAGGTTGTCTTTGATGCCATCCTCAACCGTCATCTTCTGTTCAACAGCCTTTACATATGAAATATCGCCGAGATGATCTGCAACGTTTATGGATTCTTCCGTTACTATCTTTTCGTTAAGCGCATCTTCAAATGAGAATTCTTCTTTTGTCTTTGCTTTTTCGATAGCTTCCTCAACGTCAAGCTTCTTAGAGAGTGCATCTTCATATGAGAATCCGATCAGATTTTGAGTTTCTTCATTCTCTATCTTGTTCTTAAGAGTATCCTCATAAGAAAACTCTTCATCTTCATCAATCTTTTTGCCAAGCATTTCTTCTATCGAGAAATCTTCTTCATCATGGCTTTCATTATCTTCAACAAAAAAGTTCTTTCCATCTGTCTCGATCTTAGAACCTGCTTCATCTGCTTCTGTAAGAGCCTTGAACACTTCCATTTCGTTTACTTTATCAGTGTTCTCGCTCTTTATAGGCTCCCAGCCTTTCTTGTATTCGAATGAGGGCTCGTCGAAATCAAATACAAACTCGCTCTCGATATTGTCTATCTCCTTCTTAGGTTCGGAAACTGACTCCTCTACGCTGAAATCCTCCCACGATACGTTCCGTCAGATTTTTGAACATCTTCTGCAGGTTCAATAACCTCTTTTTCAGGTTCTTTTTGATCTGTTTTTATGTCTTCAACGTTTAAGTTGTCAAATGCATCTACCCCCAGATCCAGATCCAGATCCGCAAAATTCGAAGCATGTGAAACATACTGTTTCTGAGGCTCATCATATAGATAGCCAAAGAACGAGTCTACATATGCCTTCTGATCATTTGAGATTTCATTAATCACATCCTCACCCTCATTTACTTCTGCATCCGCTACAGTTCCTTCAATTTCTTTATTGTCATCCGAAGTCTCTTCACTGCCGCCTTCATCGTCAGTCTCTATATCTGATACTTCTTCTGTCACATCATCATAGATATTCTTGGATACAGCTTTGGGAGGAACAGTATCTCCATTGAACAAAGACTCGAAATCGACATCATTCATTCCGAAATCGCTTGTCTTTCTTACCTCAGGAGCATTGTACTTTCTCTCTTCTTCAGATTTGTTGCCAGATTCAGCAGAAACACCAGACTCCTCTGTCGTTTCTTCTTTAAGAGGCACCTGCTCCTCTGCTTTTATTACAGATTCAGTTTTGATCTCTTCATCCTTTTGATCAGTTTTAGAATCATCTGCCTTAACTTCCGGTTCAGCCTTTATTTCCTCTGCCTTTTCCTCTTCCTGAGGTCTGATCACAACATCGGGATTGCTTTCCTTAATATCAGGATCTGGTATGCTGTTTTCTGTTGCAGCAAGTCTGACAGCCGCAACAGATACTGGCTTATCATCTATGCTTGATATCTCAGCCGGCTGCATATCATCTTCGATACGTGTAACCCTTACCGGACTGTCGATACTTCCAAGTCCGTATAATCCACAGCCTCCGACGATAAGAAGACAAAGTGCAAAGATCATGATATAGGCAGGTCTGTTATTAACGTTGATAAAGAACATCTGAGCAAATATGATTACCCAGAACGGAATGATGATATGAGCGGTATCGTCCTCATTGCGCCAGAACATTACACAATAGAACACGCAAAGAATGAGGAGCAGAAAGATTCCTCTCTCATCACCTATCTTAAGAATAAATGCAGGATTTGAGATAAACCCAAATGAGATAAACCCAAATCTGTAATTGATATGTTTCATGAGCAGTTTTACAAAACCTTCCACACCGCTCTTTTCAATTAGATATGAATAAAGGATCAACATAAGCCCGAAAGCAAATATATGACCAAATATCATGCAAAACGTATTGACTATTCTGTCTTTGGTCGGTTCACTGTTGCAGTTTAACAAAATTATCACAGGGATTATTATCGCGAACATGAACAAAGTAGAATACAGTGCAAATATTCCGGTAATCCCCCCGATAAACAGGCTGAAAAGAATTCTTATAAAGTGCGGATACCCAAAGCAGGATACCGAACATAAGCAAAAGAAGACAATCCGAGCCATCATTTGCGATGTTTCTGAAAAATATAGGTAATACTGCCATTCCTACCGCTGCAGTAGCCGATGAAAATCTTCCGAATATGTTCTTTACAGACCATACGATCAATGCATATGCGATAATAGAGAGCAGAGTCTGGGTAAGATACACAGGGAAATATGTATTTCCGAATATCTTGAACATAGCAGATAAAAGCGACGCAAACATACTGTTTACGGTCGTCATTCCGGTATAGATCCTACCATCGGATCCAATCTTTGCCATATCATAAACAGTTCCTTTAGAAAACTCCACCTTTATAAAATCGCTTATTACCAAAAGACGTACAACGACTAACAGAATCGATGCAACTATCATGGATGCGAGGTATGCTTTATCCCCGTCTATACGTTTTCCGTCTGCCACAAATTTTTTTACAGTTTTATTAAGCACAAAAGCCAGCCCTACTACAACACCGCAGTATACTCCGGTGATGATCATACGGCTGACCATATTTGATATTCCGAATTTTCTTCCAACACAAACGCAAAACAGTACAAGAAGAACACTCGTGAACAATACGCACATCGCATTGCTGAATTTATTTCTGGAAATATCCATTGTAACCCCCCTTGGGTTTAGATAGCGTCTATTGCCTGAGCTAAATCTGCAATAATATCATCAACATTCTCAATACCGACACTGAGTCTGATAAACTCGGGAAGTATTCCTGCTTCTATCAGCTGCTCATCCGTCATCTGACGATGTGTATGACTTGCGGGATGAAGCACGCATGTTCGTGCGTCAGCAACATGAGTTACGATACATGCAAGCTTTAGATTACCCATAACTGCCTTTGAAGCCTCTCTTCCGCCCTTCATGCCGAATGCCATGACACCACAGGTTCCGTTAGGACAGTACTTTTTAGCAAGATCATGGTATTTATCTGTTGCAAGTCCCGGATAGTTGACCCATGCAACCTTAGGATTTGATGCTAGAAACTCTGCAACCTTCTGAGCATTCTCTACATGTCTGGGCATACGAAGATGAAGTGTTTCAAGCCCAATATTCAGATAGAACGCATTCTGAGGAGACTGAATAGATCCAAGATCCCTCATGAGCTGTGCTGTCGCCTTTGTTATATAAGCGGCTTTACCGAACTTCTTTGTATATACTATGCCATGATAAGAATCATCAGGTTCAGTGAGTCCGGGATACTTCTTTGCATATTTATCCCAGTCAAAGTTTCCGCTGTCAACTATGCATCCGCCGACACCCAGTCCATGTCCGTCCATATATTTTGTTGTCGAA